>NZ_JBHYVA010000782.1:0-3711 GCF_042750055.1 Streptomyces sp. NPDC059456 | reverse complement strand
CACCGGTGGGGCCCCGCAGGTGCTACTATTCGACCGGCCCGCACAGAACAAAAGAAGGGGGGACGGTGTGGACAGCCCGCACGGTGCGGCCGTCACAGCCGAGAACTTCGGACTCAAGGGCCCGCGCGGCTGGGTGTTCCGCGGGGTGGGCGTCGACGCGCGGCCCGGCTCGCTCATCGCGGTCGAAGGCCCCTCCGGCAGCGGCCGGACCTGCCTCCTCCTCGCCCTCACCGGCCGCATGAAGGCCACCGAGGGCCACGCCGAGATCGCCGGCCACCGGCTGCCCAAGCACATGGCCGCGGTCCGCAGGATCGCCGCCCTCGGCCCCGTCACCTCGGTCAACGAGCTCGACCAGTCCCTCACCGTCGCCGAGCAGCTGCGCGAGGGCGCCCTGCTCCAGCGCCGCTACGAGGGCCCCGTCCGCGCCCTGCTGCGGCCGCGTGCCGAGCGCCGCACCACCGCCGCCGCCCGGATCGAGGCCGCGCTGGCCTCCGCCGGGCTGGACCTCGCCACGCTGCCCAAGGGCCCGCGCACCTCCGTACGGGACCTGGAGCGCCTGGAAGCGGTCCGGCTGTCCGTGGCCATCGCCCTGCTGGGCTCGCCGCGGCTGCTGGCCCTCGACGACCTGGACCTCAAGCTCCCGGACGCCGAACGCGCCGAGGCCTGGACCATGCTCCGCTCGATCGCCGCCCGCGGGACCACCGTCCTCGCCGTGTGCAGCGACGCCCCGGACGACGCGACGGTCCTGCGCACCGGCCCCGCCGCGACCGAGGCCGCCGGGCGGCCCGCGGACACCACGGGCCCCGCCGCCGAAGAAGACGCCCAAGACACCCAAGACACCCAAGACGCCGAAGACGCCGAAGACGCCGAAGACACCGACGACACGAAGGGGGCGGACGATGCGCTCGCCGAAGCTCGCCGCGCTTGAGCTGAAGCGGTTCGGGCGGGGGAAGCTGCCCGTCGCCGCTCTCGTCGCGCTGCTCCTGCTGCCGCTGCTGTACGGCGCGCTGTACCTGTGCTCGTTCTGGGACCCGTACAAGAACCTCGACAAGGTGCCCGTCGCCCTCGTCAACGCGGACAAGGGCGCCACCGTCGACGGCAAGCGCCTGGACGCCGGCGCCGAGATCGCCAGGAAGCTCCACGACAGCAAGACCTTCGACTGGCGCGAGGTCAGCGCCGACGAGGCGGCCGAGGGGGTGGAGAAGGGCACGTACTACCTCTCCCTCACCATGCCCGCCGACTTCAGCACGAAGATCACCTCCAGTGCGGGTGCCGACCCCACCACCAGCGCCCTGCAGGTCCGTACGAACGACGCGAACAACTACATCGTCGGGTCGATCTCGCGCACCGTCTTCTCCGAGGTCCGCTCGGCGGCGTCCACCAACGCCTCCCGCGGCTTCCTCGACAAGATCTTCGTCTCCTTCTCCGACCTCCACGACAAGACGGCCCAGGCGGCCGACGGAGCCGACCAGCTCAAGGACGGGGCCGGCAAGGCCCAGCAGGGGGCCAAGGAGATCGCCGACGGCCTCGACACGGTCGAGGAGAAGAACGGGGAGATCACCGGCGGGCTGAAGAAGCTCGACGCGGCCGCGGACAAGCTGGAGAGCGGTACGAAGGACATCGCCGCCGGCACCCAGCAGGTCGCGGACAAGATCAACGGCACCGCCTCCCAGGTCCGCCCCTACCTGGACAACCCCAAGCAGCTCGCCGACACCGCGCTGCTCGTCGCGGACACCGCCCGGGTCGTCAACAACCACCTCGAGACCTTCAGCAAGAAGGCTCCCGCCGCGGCCAAGGTCAGCAAGCAGGCCGCCGCCCTGGCCGCCGACACGTACACCCGCACCTGCACGGGCGCCGCGGCCAAGCCCCTGCCGGTCACCTGCGCCGACATGAAGAAGCTGAAGGACGCCACCGCCGAGGCCGCCCAGCTCACCGGCGACGTCGACACCCTGGTCAAGGACTCGGGCGGCGACCTGGCCGACCTGCGCAAGCAGCTCACCGACCTGGAGAAGCAGGCCCGCAAGCTCGCCGCGGGCGCCCCGGCCCTCTCCGGCAAGCTGGACCAGGCCGTCGCCGACGCCAACGCCCTCAACGCCGGCGCCCACAAGGTCGCCACCGGCATGGGACAGCTCCACACCGGACTCGGCAAGGCCACCGACGGCTCCGAGGCCCTCGGCAACGGCGTCGGCAAGCTCGGCGACGGGGCCCACCGCCTCGACGGCGGCATGTACAAGCTCGTCGACGGCACCGGCGAGCTCGCCGGCGGCCTGCACGACGGCGTCGACAAGATCCCGGACTACGACCAGCAGCAGCGCGACGCCCGCACCCAGGTGATGGCCGACCCGGTCAAGCTCGCCAACCAGTCCCTGCACAAGGCGCCCAACTACGGCACCGGCTTCGCGCCGTACTTCATCCCGCTCTCCCTCTGGGTCGGCGCGATGGTCGCCTACATGCTCATCGCCCCGCTGAACCGGCGCGCCCTGGCCGCGGGCGCCTCGCCCTGGCGGATCGCGTTCGCCGGCTGGCTGCCCGTGGTGGGCATCGGCGTCCTCCAGGTGCTCGCGCTGATGTCCGTACTGCACTGGGGCCTCGGCCTGGAGATGGCGCGCCCCGCGCTGACCCTCGGCTTCCTCGCCCTGGCCACCGCCTGCTTCGCGGCGATGGTCCAGTGGCTCAACGCGAAGTTCGGGGCGGCCGGGCGGATCCTGGTCCTCGTGGTGCTGATGCTCCAGCTGACCTCGGCGGGCGGTACGTACCCCGTTCAGACCAGCCCCGCCTTCTTCAACTGGATCCACCCGTACCTGCCGATGACCCACATCGTCGACGGGCTGCGCCGCCTCATCTCCGGCGGCGACCTCACCCGGGTCTGGGTCGGCTGCGCGGTCCTGGTGGCCTTCACCGTCGGCTCCCTGGCCCTGACCGCGCTCGCCGCCCGCGGCAAGCAGGTGTGGACGATGGACCGGCTGCACCCGGAACTGAGCCTGTAGAGATCGGTTGACCTGTGAGAATCAGCGCCATGGACACCAGCAGCACCGGTACCGGCGGCAACCGCCGGCAGGCGACCCGCCAGAAGCTCTACGAGGCGGCCGTCACGCTCATCGCCGAGCAGGGCTTCTCCGCCACCACGGTCGACGAGATCGCCGAACGGGCGGGGGTGGCGAAGGGAACGGTCTACTACAACTTCGCCAGCAAGAACGAACTCTTCGAGGAACTGCTGCGGCACGGCGTCGGACTGCTGACGGCCTCGCTGCGCGAGGCGGCCGAGGAGACCGAGCGGCGGGGCGGCAGCCGGGTCGAGGCACTGGACGAGATGATCCGGGCCGGTCTCGTCTTCATCGACCGGTACCCGGCCTTCACCCAGCTGTACGTCGCCGAACTGTGGCGGACCAACCGGACCTGGCAGTCCACGCTGATGGTGGTCCGCCGGGAGGCGGTCGCCGTCGTCGAGACCGTGCTGCGCGAGGGCGTCGAGCGGGGGGAGCTCAGCGCGGAGATCGACGTGCAGCTGACGGCCGCCGCGATGGTGGGCATGGTGCTGGTGGCCGCGCTGGACTGGCAGTCGTTCCAGAGCGAGCGGTCGCTGGACGACGTGCACTCGGCGCTGTCGCTGCTGCTGCGGGGACGGGTCCGCGGGAACCGCTGGCGGCGAGCGCCCCCCGGGGGCGGGGCCCCCCCAACGCGGGGGCCGCGGGGCGCGGGTCGGCGGATCAC
>NZ_JBHYVA010000781.1:0-3712 GCF_042750055.1 Streptomyces sp. NPDC059456 | reverse complement strand
GCCCGCGGGCGGGGGCCCCCGCGGTGGGGGGGGGGGCGGCTCTCTCACCCCCCCCCCCCCCCCCTCCACCAGCATCCCGGCCCGCTTGATGTTGCGCAGGGTCGGGATCACCTCCACGTGCTGGATGCCGGGCACCGCACCGATCCGCTCGGTCATGTACGTGTACAGCGCGTCGGTGTCCCGGCACACCACCGCGGCCATCAGGTTGGCCGTGCCGGTCACCGCCGCCGCGAACGGCACCTCCGGATGCCCTGCGAGCGCCGCGCCCACCTCCGCCAGCCGGGCCGGCGCAGCGGTCAGCATCAGCGTCGCCTCCGCCTCGAAGCCCAGGGTCGACGGGACGAGCTCCAGGTCGAAGTACAGCGCCCGCAGCTCCCGCAGCCGGTCCACCCGGCGGCGCGCGGTGGACTCCGACAGGCCGGAGGCGCGGGCCAGCTCCGGATATCCGGCCCGGCCGTCCTGGCCGAGCACCGCCAGCAGCGCCAGCTCCGCCTCGTCCAGGGTGTACCGCTCCTGCCCGTGCACCACGGGGGGCCGCTGCGGCCACGGCGCCAGCGCCGCGATCTGCTCGGGCCGCAGGACGTCCAGCCCGCAACACTGCGACGGCCCGCCGATGTAGACCCGCAGGATGGTGTGGGCGCTGACCCCCGTCACCCGGCGGGTGCGCGGGAGCTTGTCCAGCAGCAGGCCGTCGCGGTCCTGCCGGGTCCGGGCCTTGGTCAGGCAGTTGATCTCGGTGCCGCCGGAGCCGAGCTTCACCCAGGAGATGTCCGGCCGCCGGGCCAGCGCCCCGGCCACCGCGAGCGCGGCGTCCGGCGCGCACTGCACCCGCAGCCAGGACTCGAACAGCCCGACGCGGTTGCCCAGCGGCAGCCCGACCACCCGGAGCAGGCCCGAGGTCCGCAGCCGGCGGTAGCGCCGCACCACCGTCTGGTCGGAGACCTCCAGCACCTCGGCGATGCGGCTGAAGGGGGCCCGGCCGTCGGCCATCAGGGCCTGCATCAGACCCCGGTCGAGCTCGTCGAACTGCACGGAGCCGGACGCGAGGGGGAAGGAGGAGGCGGTGTTCGTTCTGGTGGGCGTGGTCATGGTTTCCATCATGACAGGGGGTGTGGGCAGAGGAATCCGGCAGCAAAGGGCATGTGGGTGGGTGATCGGCCGCGCGGCTGGGAGTTTGGAACCACCGCCAACCCCTGCCGGGCCTCCGGGCCCCGAGGAGATCTCCCATGCGCAAATGGCTTCCGCTGACCGCGGTCTGCCTCGGGGCGTTCATGCTCCTGATCGACGTCACGATCGTGATGGTCGCCCTGCCCGACATGGCCGCCGACATGCACACCGGTTTCTCCGGACTCCAGTGGGTCATCGACGGCTACGCCCTGGCCCTCGCCGCCCTGCTGCTCGGTGCCGGCTCGCTCGCCGACCGGATCGGCCGCCGCCGCGTCTACCTCGGCGGGCTCGGGCTCTTCGCCGCCGCCTCGCTCGCCTGCGGACTGGCCACCGGCCCGGCCGAGCTGATCGCCTTCCGCGCCGTCCAGGGCATCGGCGGCGCCGCGATGTTCGCCACCACCATGGCCCTGCTCAGCAGCGCCTACCAGGGCCGCGACCGCGGGGTCGCCTTCGGTGTCTGGGGCGCCGTCAACGGCGCGGCCGCCGCAGCCGGGCCGATCATCGGCGGACTGCTCACCGAGCACTTCGGCTGGCGCTGGATCTTCTTCATCAACCTGCCCGTCTGCGCCGTCGCCGTGTACGTCACCCTCCGGTCGGTCGCCGAGTCCCGCGACCCGCGCGCCAAGGGCCTCGACCTGCCCGGCATGGCCGCGTTCACCACGGGCGCGGCAGCCGTCACGTACGCGCTGATCCGGGTCGGCGAGAACGGCTGGACCGGGTCCGCCACCCTCGGCCTGCTCGGCCTCGGCGCGGCCGCCTTCGCCGCGTTCGTCGTCGTCGAGCTGCGCAGCCCCCGCCCGATGCTGGACCTCTCGCTGTTCCGCAGCCGCACCTTCGTCGGCGTCATGGCCGCGGCGCTGCTGCTGTCCGGGGCCGCGTTCTCGTACCTGATGTACGTCTCCCTCTGGCTCCAGACCGCCGAGGGGATGGGCCCGGTCTCCGCCGGCCTCGTGCTGGTGCCGCTGAGCATCTCCTCGTTCGCCGTCTCCGCGGTGGCCGGCCGGCTGCTGCACGGGGCCCCGGCGCGGCTGACCATCGGCGGCGGGCTGCTGCTGATCGGATCGGGCGCACTGCTCCAGGCCTGGATGACGGACGCGGGCGACGGCTGGTCGGCCCTGGTCCCGGGTCTGGCGGTGACCGGCCTCGGCGTCGGCGCCGCGACCCCGGCGCTGGCCGCCGCCGCGATGGGCGCCGTGGCCCCGGCGCGGGCGGGCATGGCCGGCGGGGCGCTGAACACCGCGCGGCAGCTGGGCATGGCGCTCGGCGTCGCCGTGCTCGGCGCGGTCTTCCAGGCAGGCCTGACGGACGGGCTCAGCGGCTCCGGCCAGGCGCCCGGCACGGCCGAGGCGCTGGCCTCGGGGCGCGCCGGCGAGCTGCTGGCGGCGGGTCCGGCCGCGCGGGCCTGGGTGGACGAGGCCTTCGCGAGCGGGTTGCGGGGGACGTTCCTGGTCTCCGGACTGATGGGGCTGGCCGGCGCACTGGTGGTGCTGGTCCTGGTCCGCACGAAGGCACCGGCACCGGCACCGGCTCCGGCACCCGCCGCCGACGTGACCGCCCCGGTGTCCGAACGCGCTCCCGCGTAGCGGGCGCGGGCGGGACCGTACGGGCGCAGGCCGCCGATCGGGAGGGTGAACCTTCGAACGCACTGCGCATGCCGAAACGGTTCGGCAGGGGGTGCCGCTCCTACGCTGCCCGCTGGATGTCACCGGACCGGCATCCAGTGCCCACAGAACGGACTGCCCCCCATGCGTGTTCTCCCCACCGCCGCGGCGCTCCTCGGTGCCCTCGCCCTCGTCCTGCCCGCCGCCGGCACCTCGTTCGCCGGCGACGACGACGGCCGCCTGCGCGGCCGGCTGGAATACATCGTCGACCATGACGAATACGAGCAGATCCGCCCGGCCAACTACGACACCTGCTACGAGCTGACGGGCACCTCGTCCGGCCGCCCCGCGACGTCGGTGCGCAACAACACCGACGGGCGGGCCACGCTCTACCCGGGCCGCGGCTGCTCGGGCCGGGAGGAGCGGACGCTGGAGCCGGGGGACCGGGTGAACGACGTCTCGGTCCGCTCGGCGTACTTCACGCCGGTCCGCGGCCGCCACGACGACTTCGGCGACGACCGCCGTGACGACTGGAACGACGACTACCGCAACGACGACGACTTCCGTGCCCACCGCACCCCGAAGGGCGAGCCGGAGCCGGGCCGGGAGCAGCGCCAGGACCAGAAGCAGGGCCAGGAGCAGGGCCGGAAGCAGGACCACAAGCAGGGCCGGCAGCAGGGGCATCGGGAGGAGCACCAGGGCGGCCACCACCGCGGCGGCCCGGACGCGCTCGACTTCATCTTCCACCGCATCGGCTGACCTTCGGACCCGATGAGCGCGCGTACCGCGCGGGCACATGGGACAGGGCCGTCCGGGAGGGTCACTCCCGGACGGCCCCCTGTCTTTCTGGTCAGCCCTCGCCGCACATCCCCCCCCCGAGGGTCAGAACGTGAGCATGCACCAGTTGATGTAAACCGTGTCCAGGCTGGCCGCCTCACGGAGCC
>NZ_JBHYVA010000780.1:0-3715 GCF_042750055.1 Streptomyces sp. NPDC059456 | reverse complement strand
ACGCCCGGATCGCCTGGCAGGAGGCGCGGGCGCGGGCCGCCGGGGAGCCGGTGCGCCACCGCGGGATCTCCCGCTCGGCCGCCGACGACGCGGGCCACGCCCTGGCCGCGCTGGGCCAGGCGGTGATGCTGCTGGAGGCCCACCTCCCGGACCGCGGCCACGCCCCGGCGGCGGGTGCGGCGGAGCTGGCGCAGGAGCTGCGCACCGCGACGCGGGAGGGCGCGAAGGCGGTGCGCGAGCGGCGGGTGCCGCGCTGGGACGGGGTGCGGGCGCTGCTGGCGGAGTGGGACGCCCCGGCGGCGGGGGTGCTGCGCGGGGCGGCCGGGCAGGTGCTGGAGTCGCTGGAGGAGGTCTCGCGGGCGCTGCTGCCGGCCTCGCTCCCGGAACAGCGCCCCTGAGGCCCGCCGGCCCGGGCGGCCCGGACCGGCTGTCAGTGCTTGCGCAGCCGGGAGGAGTAGTCCTCCGGCGGCAGGAAGTTCGACCACCGCTCCGGGAACTCCGACGGCATCCCGGCGTCCCCTTCCTCGTCGTCCTCCGATTCGCCCTCGGCGAGCGCCCGCCAGGCGGCGGCGCGTGCGATCAGCTGCGCGGCCTCCGCCTCGCGGGCCCGCTCGTTGGCCTCGCGGGCCGCGGCGGTGGCGACGGACGGCCAGACGCGGTCGATGGCGGCGTTCACGGCCGCGCCGACGAGGACGGCGAAGGCCGAGACCCCGATCCACAGCAGGACGGCGACGGGCGCGGCCAGCGATCCGTAGATGGTCGGGCCCTCGACGGTGTTCGTGAGGTAGATCCGCAGCAGGAACGAGCCCAGCACCCACATGGCGAGGGCGACGAGCGCACCCGGCACGTCCTCGATCCACGGGGAGCGCACGGGTACGGACACGTGGTAGAGCGTGGTCAGGAAGGCGATGGACAGCAGGGTGACCGTCGGCCAGTAGAGCACCGCGATCACCTCCGTGCTCCAGGGCAGCCAGCGGACGACGGCGTCCGGCCCGGCGACCATCAGCGGCAGCACGATCGCGCCGATCACGAGGGCGACCACGTACAGCAGGAAGGCCAGCAGCCGGGTCTTGACGATGCCGCGCTGGCCGTCGAGCCCGTACATCACGGTGATGGTGTCGATGAAGACGTTGACCGCCCGTGAGCCCGACCAGAGGGCGAAGGCGAAGCCGAGGGAGATCAGGTCGGGGCGGCCGCGGTTGGTGACGTCGTCGAGCATGGGTTTCGCGATGTCGTTGACACCCCGGTCGGAGAGCACGGTGCCGACCGCGCGCAGGATGTTCTCCTCGATGGAGGCCACGAAGGTGCCGCCCGTCCAGCCGTCGACGTACCCGAGCACGCCCAGCAGGCCGAGGAACAGGGGCGGCAGCGACAGCAGCGTGAAGAACGCCGCCTCGGCCGCCAGGCCGAGGATCCGGTACTCGATGCACGAATTGACGGTGTCTTTCAGCAGCAGCCACGCCATCTTGCGCTTGGAGACGTTGCGGTAGAGGGCGCGGGCCCGATGGAGCCGCCCGGGGACCCGCTCGGGTGTTTCTTTTGCTGGCTGCACGTCCTTACGGTATCCGCATGGCAGCCACCACCCACACCGTCAGCAATCAGGCCCCGCCCCTGGTGGGCTACGACGTCTACGGCACCGACCGGGCTCTGAGCGAGGGGGTGGAGCGGCACCTGTCGGCGTCGGCGCCCGAACTCCTCGACGAGGTGCGGGGGGAGCTCTCGGACCTCGGGCGGGCCGCGGGCTCGGCGCAGGCCCAGGGCTGGGGCGTGCTGGCGAACGAGAACCCTCCGAAACTGCGTACGCACGATCGGTACGGGCACCGGATTGACGAAGTGGAGTTCCACCCGGCGTGGCACCGGCTGCTCGGGCACGCGGTGGGCGCCGGGCTCACCGACGCGTGGGGGCGGCCGGCCGGGCACCTGCGCCGCGCGGCCGGGTTCTTCGTGTGGTCGCAGGCCGAGGCGGGTCACGGCTGCCCCCTGTCGATGACCCACGCGGCGGTGCCGGCGCTGCGGGCGGACCCGGAGCTGGCCGCCGCATGGGAGCCGCTGCTGACCTCGCACGTGTACGAGCAGGGGCTGCGGCCGGCCGCGCGGAAGGCCGGGGTGCTGTTCGGCATGGGGATGACGGAGAAGCAGGGCGGCAGCGACGTACGGGCGAACACGACGGCGGCGAGGCCGCTGGACGCGGCGGGCGAGTACCTGCTGACGGGGCACAAGTGGTTCTGCTCGGCGCCGATGTCGGACGGGTTCCTGGTGCTGGCGCAGGTGCCGTCGGCGGGCAGGGACCGGCTGACCTGCTTCCTGGTGCCGCGGGTGCTGCCGGACGGTACGCGCAACGTGTTCGCGATCCAGCGGCTGAAGGACAAGCTGGGCAACCGGTCGAACGCGTCGGCGGAGGTGGAGTTCGACGGGACGTGGGCGCGGCGGGTCGGCGAGGAGGGGCGGGGGGTGCGGACCATCATCGACATGGTCGCGGCGACCCGGCTGGACTGCGTGCTGGGCTCGGCGGCGCTGATGCGGCAGGCGCTGACGCAGGCCGTGCACCATGCGGAGCACCGCTCTGTTTTCGGAGCACGGCTCATCGAGCAGCCCCTGATGCGCAACGTGCTGGCCGATCTCGCCCTGGAGTCGGAGGCGGCCACCACGCTGGCGCTGCGCCTGGCGGCCGCCTACGACGCCGGGACGGAGCAGGAGCGGGCCTTCCTGCGCATCGCGGTGCCCGCCGCGAAGTACTGGGTGACCAAGCGCTGTACGCCGATGGTGGCGGAGGCCCTGGAGTGTCTGGGCGGCAACGGCTACGTCGAGGAGTCCGGGCTGCCGCGGCTGCTGCGCGAGTCTCCGCTGAACTCGATCTGGGAGGGCTCGGGCAACGTCCAGGCGCTGGACGTCCTGCGGGCGCTCCAGCGGGAACCGCAGGCGCTGAACGCCTTCCTCCAGGAGGTGGGGCGGGCACGGGGCGCCGATCACCGGCTGGATTCGGCCATCAAGGGGCTGCTGACGGAGCTCGCGGACCTGGAGGGCATCGAGGCGCGGGCGCGCCGGGTGGTGGAGCGGATGGCGCTGGTGCTCCAGGGGGCGCTGCTGGTGCGCTGGGCTCCGCCGGAGGTGGCGGACGCGTTCTGCGCCTCGCGCCTGGGCGGCGACGGGGGTGCCGCCTTCGGGACGCTGCCGCACACCCTGGGGCTGGCGGCGCTGGTCGAACGGGCGCGGATCGCGGGCTAGGTCGCGCAGCCCTGTCCCCAAACAGGTCCGAGCCGGGACCCGGGCCCGTTGACCGGGAACAGGGGCGGCGCCGCGCCGACACGGCGCCACCCCTGATCCGAAAGCCCCGAGGAGGAGCTGTCACGCCGCGAGGCGACGTCCGGACAGTTTCCTTCGGGAGGGCGGGACTTGGCGAGAGTTGCATACCGTTGCAACCCTCTGAGTCGGAACCGTCCGCCGTGCGTGCCCGGGGAAGGGCAGCTGTGGTCGGCGCGGGCGGTTCCCTCGTACGTCCTGTTCCGCACGGGGAGGTTCCGGTGGCCCACACCGCAGGCAGCACGGTCGATGTGGCACGCATCTCGGCCATGGACGCGCGGGAGGCCGCGCGTCTGCTCAAGGGGGTGCGGGCGGCCGCGCTGGCCGGGGACCGGGCCCCCGCGGAGCCCCGGCCGGGGATAGCCCAGTCCTGGGGGCGGGTGGGGGGCCGCGGGGTGGACCCCGGCCGGGGCGC
>NZ_JBHYVA010000779.1:0-3718 GCF_042750055.1 Streptomyces sp. NPDC059456 | reverse complement strand
ACACTCTCATATTCGGCGGCTGCGTCTGTTGTTTATAAGAGACCGGGCCCCCGGCTCGGGCTCCGCGCCGGTCGGCGCGGAGCCGGCCATAGCGGAAACGGGACAGCTGCCCGCCCCGCACCGCCGGCCCTCCCTGCAGGCCGTGCACGGAACCGAGATGACTGAGGTGACCGGACCCCGGACGGTGGACCTCACCGCCGAGGACGACACCCAGACCATCCCCCGCCTCGACTCGCTGGAGCGCAAACTCAAGGACCTGGAGCAGCAGTTCGGCTGACCGCCACGACCCCGGAGGGCCCGACCGTCAGGCGGGCCCTCCGTCGTACGCGGTGTCGAACGTGGCGTCGTACATGCCGTCGTACACGGCCTCGTAGGCGCGGCCGCCGAGGCCCCCGGCCAGCTCGAACCACACGACCTTGCCGCCGGCCTGCACCTGCGACTCCACGCCCCAGGCGTCGGCGAGGGCCTGCACCAGCATCAGCCCCCGGCCGTGCGTACCGTCGTCGGCGGTCGGTACGTACGGCCGGGGCCGGCGCGAGACGTGGTCCCGGACCTCCACCCGCAGCCCGTCCGCGGCGAGCCGCGCGGACACCTCGGCGCCCTGGTCGGTGTGGACGAGGGCATTGGTGACGAGCTCGGTGATCAGCAGCTCCGCCACCTCGGCGGTGTCGGCCGGACATCGATGGCGCATCAACTCCCGTAACGCCCGGCGGACTTCGCCCACCGCTTTGAGATCGGCCCGGCGAACGCTCCGGGTGATCTCCACCGCGTCCCTCGCTCCCCCGCCCTCGGCGGACGGTTCACGCGGTACGGGCCACCCTCTCCTCCACTGCTTCCCGGTCTTCGCCCCCACCCGCACGGCGATGTACCTCCCCCGTATCCCGACGGATCTCGAACTGGTCTACGGGATGCATGCCCGCCGGGGCAATCCGCACTCCTGCCGGGTTACGGACGGGGCACGTTGCGTAGGTTGGATCGAGCCATCTGGATCATCCGGCCCACCCCGCCGTCCAGCACGATCTTGCTGGCCGATAGTGCGAAACCGGTCACCATTTCGGCGCTGATCCTGGGTGGAATCGACAAGGCGTTGGGATCGGTGACCACGTCCACCAAGGCGGGCCCCTTGTGCCGGAAGGCGTCCCGCAAAGCCGCTGTGAGCTGCTTGGGCTTCTCCACCCGGACGCCGTACGCGCCCGCCGCGCGGGCGATCGCCGCGAAGTCGGGGTTGTGGTTGGCCGTTCCGTACGAAGGAAGGCCGGAAACCAGCATCTCCAACTCGACCATGCCGAGGGATGAGTTGTTGAAGAGGACCACTTTGACGGGCAGGTCGTACTGCACCAGGGTGAGGAAATCTCCCATCAGCATGGAGAAACCGCCGTCGCCCGACATCGACACCACTTGACGGGTCCGGTCCGTGAACTGTGCGCCAATGGCCTGCGGGAGGGCATTGGCCATGGACCCGTGGCTGAAGGAGCCGATGATGCGGCGCTTGCCGTTCGGGGAAAGATAGCGCGCCGCCCATACGTTGCACATGCCCGTGTCGACGGTGAACACGGCGTTTTCGTCGGCGAGTTCGTCGAGGACGGAAGCCACGTACTCGGGGTGGATCGGAGTGTGCTTCTCCACCTTGCGCGTGTACGCCTTCACCACGCCTTCGAGGGCGTCCGCGTGCTTCTTCAGCATCCGGTCCAGGAAGCGGCGGTCCGTCTTGGCCTTCACCCGGGTGTTCAGGGCGCGCAGGGTCTCCCGTGCGTCACCCCAGACGGCCAGGTCCAACTGCGAGCGGCGGCCCAGGTGCTCGGGACGGATGTCCACCTGGACGATCTTCACGTCGTCGGGCAGGAAGGCGTTGTACGGGAAGTCCGTGCCGAGCAGGATCAGCAGATCGCACTCGTGGGTGGCCTCGTACGCGGCCCCGTAGCCGAGCAGCCCGCTCATGCCGACGTCGTACGGATTGTCGTACTGGATCCATTCCTTGCCGCGCAGGGCGTGCCCGACGGGCGCCTTGACCCGCCCCGCGAACTCCATGACCTCGGCGTGCGCCCCGGCGGTGCCGCTGCCGCAGAACAGCGTGACATTGTCGGCCTCGTCGATCAGCCGGACCAGCTTCTCGATCTCCCCGTCACCGGGGCGTACGGTCGGCCGTGCGGTCACGATCGCGTGCTGGACGCTCTTCTCGGGGGCCGGGAGGGACGCGATGTCGCCCGGCAGCGAGATCACGCCGACGCCGCTGCGGCCGACGGCGTGCTGGATGGCGGTCTGGAGCACCCGGGGCATCTGCTGCGGATTGGAGATCAGCTCGCTGTAGTGGCTGCACTCGGTGAACAGCCGGTCCGGGTGGGTCTCCTGGAAGTAGCCGAGGCCGATCTCGCCGGACGGGATGTGGGAGGCGAGGGCGAGGACGGGGGCCATCGAACGGTGCGCGTCGTAGAGGCCGTTGATCAGGTGCAGGTTGCCGGGGCCGCAGGAGCCCGCGCAGGCGGCGAGCCGGCCCGTGATCTGGGCCTCCGCTCCGGCGGCGAAGGCAGCCGTCTCCTCGTGCCGCACCTGGATCCACTCGATGCCGCCGGTCCTGCGGATGGCGTCGACGACCGGGTTCAGGCTGTCGCCGACGACCCCGTACATGCGGCGCACGCCCGCGCGCACGAGGATGTCGACGAACTGCTCGGCCACGTTCTGCTTGCCCATGGAAAGGCGCCCTTCCGTTGCCTGCCGGGTACGCCCGTCCATCCATGCACACTCTGCGCGGTCACGCCTCCCAGACGGCGGCGGCCGTCCGGTCGTCGGCGTAGCCCTTGACGCGGAGCTGGGTGTCCGCGAGGAAGGCCGCGAGGCCGGGGGGCTCCGCGTCGGCCCAGCGGGCGGCGAGTTCGGCCGGCAGCAGGGCCTCCTCCCGCATGGGGTCCGCCAGGCCGCCCGAGCAGAGCAGCAGGGTGTCCCGGGGGCGGGCCACGGCGGCCCGGAACCGGAACCCGTCGCCGGGGGATTCCGCGGGGACCGCCTCCGGCTCCGGCTCGAGGTCTTGCCAGTCACCGGCCCGCAGCCGGAACAGCCCGCCGGCGCCCGCGCCGAAGCAGATCCGGGTCTTGCACTCGGGGTCGATGGGGAGCAGCAGCACGCGCAGCCCGGCGGTGTACGCCTCCTCCGGCAGGCCGAGCTCGGCGGCGTGCGCCCGCAGGCGCCCGTAGCCCCGGTCGGTGAGCCGCTGCAGCCCCGAGCGCAGGGCGTCGCGGCGGCCGGCCCGGATGTCGTCGGCCAGCCGCTCCCGGCTGCGGCCGACGGCCGACGCGATCCAGCGGCACAGCTCGGCGGCGGCCTCGGCGGCGCCGGGGGCGGCGCGGTCGCCGCCGGCGAGGGCCACGAGGACGAGGGCGTCGTCGCCGGTGCCGAAGCGGGTGGTCAGCAGGAAGTCCCGGCGGGTCTCGCCGCGGAAGCGGGCGGAGTCCCCGCGCACGGAGGCCGCCCGCAGGGTGTACGCCCCGTGCCGGGCCCCTTCCAGGACGGTGTCGGGCACGAGTTCGTCGAGCGCCCCGGGATCGGCCACGGGCAGCGCCCCGGGCTCGGCGGCATAGGTCGGCGCCCGATCCCCGAGATACCCCGCGACGGGCCGCTCCCCGCCCGCCGGCCCGACCGGCGCATCGCCCCCGGACACCGGACCGGGGTCGGGGCCGGGCTGCACGTCGGCGACGCCCTCGTCCAAGACCTCGACCGGAGCCCC
>NZ_JBHYVA010000778.1:0-3720 GCF_042750055.1 Streptomyces sp. NPDC059456 | reverse complement strand
GAAGAAATTCGGCCGACTCCGAGCCGTTCGTACGAATCCTCGCGAGCGCGGGCGTGGGGCGCGGGCCGCGCCGCCCGCCGGCGCGGGGGCGCGCCGGGCCTGCCGGTGGGATATCGGCGCGGACGCCCCCCCCGAGCGCCGCCCCGCCCCGCCGCCGCGGGCCGGCGTCGTCCGCTCGACGCATGGAACACCCGCTCCCCGTGGGTGCTGACCGCCGCGATCGTCCTCGCGGGGATCCTGACGATCCGGCCGATGGGCCTCGACGGCCGGGGCCTGGCCGTCCTCGTCCTCTTCGTCGCCAACTGCGCGGTGCTGGCGGTCCGGCTCGTGCCCGAGTCCGCCGTTCCCGACCGGCTCTTCATCATCTGGGCGGCATTCGGCGTACTGGCGGCCGCGGCACTGATCGGCACCAGCAGCTCGGGCACGTCCTACCTCTTCGCCTTCTTCCTCGTGGCCTTCGCCGGATCGCGGCTGGAGACCGGGCCGGCCCTGGCCCTCGCCGCGTCCTGCAGCCTGCTGTGCGGTGGCGTCCTGTACCTCCAGGCCGAGCCGGGCGAGTACGCCGCGACGGTCGGCGGCTTCGCGACCGGCGCCGCGGTGCTGGCCGGCATGGCCGGGCGCAGCCGGGCGCAGGCCACGCGGGCCGCGATAGCGGCGGCCGAATCCGCCGAGAAGGCGGCACGGGCCGAGGCCCGGACGGCGGTGCTGGCGGAGCGCACCCGGATCGCCCGGGACGTCCACGACGTACTCGCCCACTCGCTCGCCGGGATCAACATGCAACTGGAGCTCGTCGACGCGCTGATCGACGTCGGTGACCTGGACAGGATCCGCGAGGCCAACGGCACGGCGCACAGCCTGGTCCGGACGAGCCTCGAACAGGCGCAGTGGACCGTGCACGCGCTGCGCGAGGACCATCTGCCGCTGCGCGAGACCCTGACCGCGATGCTGGAGTCCTCGGGCCACCACGACGCCCTCACCGTCGTGGGCGACGTCCGCGAGTTGCCGGCGCGCCAGACGCAGTGCCTGCTGCGGATCGCCCAGGAAGCGCTGACCAACGCCACCCGGCACGCACCCGGCGGCGCGGTCCGCGTGCGGCTGGCCTCCGACGGGGATTCGACCGTACTGAGCGTCCGCAACCGGCCCGCCACCCGGCCGGTGACCGCGGCCCCCGGAAGCGGAATGGGACTGATCGGCATGCGCGAGCGGATCGCCCTGCTCGGCGGCACCATCACCACCGGACCCCTCACCACGGGGCCGGACCAAGGAGGCTGGCAGGTGGAAGCGGTGATCCCGCGATGAGCGAGCCCACGGACGCAGCGCGGCCCGTCAGGGTGGTCGTGGCGGACGACCAGGCCGCGGTGCGGGAACCGCTCGCCGAGGTCCTCTCGCTGCTCCCGGACATCGACGTCGTCGCCACCGCGGCGGACGGTCACGAGGTGCTGGCCGCAGTCTCCGCGGGCCCGGTGGACGTCGTGCTCATGGACCTGCGGATGCCCGGCATGGACGGAACCGAGGCGACGCGCCGGCTCGGCGCGGAACACCCGGACGTGGCCGTGGTGGTCCTGACCACTTTCGCCGACGACGACTCGATCTTGGGCGCACTGGGTGCGGGAGCGCGCGGCTACCTGACGAAGAACGCCGGCCGCCGGGACATCGCCCGGGCGATCCGGGCAGCCGCCGCGGGGCAGTCGGTGCTCGATCGCGAGGTGCAGGCCCGGCTCCTGGCCGCCGCCCACACGCACCGGCCCGAGCCGAAGCCCCTTCCGGGTGACCTCACGCTCCGCGAACGGGAGGTGCTCACGCTCATCGGACAGGGCATGCCGAACCGGGCCATCGCGGAACGGCTGTTCGTCAGCGAGGCCACGGTCAAGACCCACATCAACAACCTGTTCGCCAAGGCGGACATCCGCAGCCGGGCCGACGCCGTGCGGCTCGCGATCGCAGCCGGCCTCGCCTGACCCGGCACGGGCCCGGACCGCCGCTCGACGCCCGGCCGTGGCCGTCAGAGCTCGCGCAGGCGTACGGCGAGGGCGGCGACGTCGTCGTCGAGGCTCCCCCTGCTGTAGTGCAGGAGGTCGCGGTGAAGGGCCGTGAGGAGTTCGCGGGGCGGTGTCGGGGGCTGTCGCCCCATCCAGGCCGACAGCGGGAAGAACTCGCCGTCCCGGGCGCGGGCCTCGGCGATCCCGTCGGTGTAGAGGAGCAGCAGGTCGCCGGGGGCGAAGTCGAACGTGTCGACGCTGTAGTGGCCGCCGAGGAACTCCGCGAGGCTGAGCAGCGGCGAGGGGTCGGCCGATTCGAGGACGCGGACGTTCTTGCGGTTCAGCAGCATGGGCGGGGGGTGGCCGCAGTTGAGGATGTCGATGCGTTTGCCCGTGTGCGGGATCTCGGCGACCAGGGCGGTGGCGAACCGCTCCATCGTCCCCTCGGGGGGATAGGCGGCGTTGTACCGCGTGCAGCTGGCGTCCAGCCTGCGCGCGATGGCGATCAGGTCGCTCTCGTCGTAGGCCGCCTCCCGGAAGGCGTTGACGATCGCCGCGGCCGCCCCCACCGCCGGCAGGCCCTTGCCCCGCACGTCACCGATGAGCAGCCTGACCCCGTACGGCGTGTCGACCACCTCGTAGAAGTCCCCGCCGATCCGGGCCTCGGCCGCGGCCGCCAGGTACAGGGACTCGATCTCGATGTTCCCGAACAGCCGCGGCATGGGGCCGAGCACCACCTGCTGCGCCGCGTCGGCCACGAGCCGCACCTGGATGAGCGTGCGTTCCCGCTGGAGCCGTTCGTGGCTGCCGTAGGCGGCGGCCACGGTGACGGCGATGATCCCCGCGCACGTCCACCACGTCCCCAGGTCGGGGAAGATCAGGCTGAGGCCGATCATCAGCAGGAGGCAGACCGTCCCGAGCAGGATGGTGGGGAGGACCGGCCACATGGCGGCGGCCAGGGCCGGCGCCGCGGGCAGCAGGCGGCTGAAGGCCATCTCCGGCGGAGTGGCGTAGGCCAGGGCGGCGATCACGATGGTCAGGAAGACCGGCGACAGCCGTACGAGCCTCCATCGGCCATAGCGCCGAGGAAGCCGCGGCTGTCCAGACTCGATCACATTTCACAGAATATCGGCGCAAACAAGGCACAGCGCTCTGGCAAAGCGGACCGACCGCCGGGCAACGTGCGGGCGATCGAACATGTGGGTGAAAAATCAGCCGCCGCCCCGGTGGAGGAAGAGGAGGAGGCTGCTCGCCTGGGCGGGGGTCAGATCGACCGGCACGTCCTGCGGGGCCGGCCGTCCGTCGGCGAGGGCGACGAGGCAGGCCTCCGCCTGTTCCGGCGGGACGCTGTCGAGGATGTCGTCGATCAGTTTCATCATCTCCTCGTCGGAGAGTGACTCCGGACCGCCGGGGTGCTTCGACTTCTCGTTCATTTCCGGCCTCACCGTCGAATCGGAGCAGGTGGGATCAGGCGTACGCGTACGAGCCCGACGAGTGGCCCGGGCCTCGTGGGGCCGCCCGTCTGCCACGTTCGCACCGGCGGTCCGCCCCCACCACTCGGTTGCCCCGGCCGGCATCGGCCGAACGGCTCACGTACGGCCGGTCCGGCTACCGGGGCGCCGGGGAGCCGGCGTGGCCCCCCGGGGTGGGGGCGGGGCCCCCGGTGGTGAGGGGGCCCGCGCGCCCCGCGTGTTGAACACTGGGGGCCAGAGCGACACCACAATAACCCCCCGGCGGGGCG
>NZ_JBHYVA010000777.1:0-3725 GCF_042750055.1 Streptomyces sp. NPDC059456 | reverse complement strand
GTCCTGAGGCTGGGCAGGGGCCGTGCGCCGAGCCCGGTGGGCCACGGTCGTCGCCGTTACCGGCCCGAGCTCGCCCCGTAGCCGCGGTCCGCGCCGGGAGGCGGCCACATGGCCGGGCGGACGCCCGCGGCCTCGGCGCCCCGCGGTATTCGGGCCGTCCCGCGGCCCGCCTCCGAGCGGGCCTCCCGGCGGGCCCGGCGCCGCTCGCGCCGGCGGTCCCGCGCCGTACTGCTCGGCACCGACACCACGCCGTACCGCTGGTTCCACATCTGCCGGGTGATCAGCACGTCCAGTACGCCCCACGTGGCCACCACGGTCCCGGCTATGGCGCACAGGCCCATCGGCAGGGCCAGCCAGGAACCGGTGAGCATCAGGAAGAACGCGATGCTCGCCCCGGTCAGCGTGACCGCCACGATCAGTACCGCCCGCACCGCCGACTCGCGCACCGGGTCGGGCATCCTGCGCCGCCTCGCCGGCTCTTCCTCCCACAGCGACCGCCCGGGCGCGCCCGCCACCGCGCCCGTGTCCTCATGGATCCCCATCACACGCTCCCGCCCCGATTCGTCCCCTCGAACTGGTAGACGTCCGACACCGCCGAGAGATTCCCGTGTCCCGGACTCCTCATCCCGGTCTCCTCCCCAGCACCTGCCCATCCCGGAACGAAGAATTCCAGCCATCCATCGGGTTGCGGGAACTGACACCCCACCAAGTGTCATCTGCCACATAACGGGCCGCTCTTGACCGGATGTGTCGGACAACTCATGATCTACGCTTGGCGGCCCGGCCGAAAACGTCCGGACACGCCTTCGAAGCCGCAGCCCGGCAGTAGTAGGCTCACGCCGTTTAAATGACGGAACACCGACCCCCGACAGCGGGGTTGAGCTGGGGGAGGCTGGGGAGGCCATGCGCTTTCGCGGGAAGTCCATCCGCCGGAAGATCGTGGCGTTGCTCCTTGTGCCGCTCGTCTCCCTCACCGCCCTCTGGAGTTTCGCGACCGTGCTCACCGGCCGCGAAGCGGTCCAACTCCTCGACGTCGCCTACGTCATCGACAAGGTCGGCTACCCCGTCGAGGACGTCGTCCGCGTCATCCAGAAGGAACGCCGCCAGACCCTCGTCGTCCTCGGCGACCCGCGCGCCGCCACCGCCACCGCCGAACTCACCAAACGCCGCGCCGCCACCGACGAGCTCGTCGACCGCATCAGCAAGAACGCCAAGGACCCCGAGGTCGCCGACGAGCTCGCCCCCGCCGCCGCCCAGCGCCTCGACTTCATCCTCGACGCCTTCCGCGGCATCGGCGCGCTGCGCCGCTCCGTCGACCAGAGCACCCTGGACCCGAACCAGGCCCTGGAGCTCTACAGCCGGCTCGTCGATCCCTGCTACGACTTCCTCATGAACCTCCACGCGCTGGAGAACGTGGAGATGGACAAGCAGGGCCGCGCCCTCGTGGGGATCACCCGGGCCCGCGAGACGCTGTCCCGCGAGGACGCCGTCATCGCCGCGGCACTCGCCGCCCGCAACGTCAGCTCCGCGGACGTCCGGCGCGTCTCCGACCTCGCCGCCAACCGTTCCCTGCTCTACGAGTTCAACCTCGCGATCCTCCCCGCCGACGACCGCGAGCTGTTCGAGCAGTACTGGAGCAGCCCCGAGACCAAACCGCTGCGCGAAGCGGAGGAACGGTTCATCACCGGCGGCCCCGGCAAGAACCCCCGGATCACCGCCGCCCAGTGGGACGAGGCCGCGAACAAGGTCCTCGACGACCTCGCCACCATGGGCACCGCCGCCGGAGACCGCTACCAGAAGCGCGTCGAACCCCTCGCCATGGACGTCCTCGTCCAGGCGGCCATCGCCGGCGTCCTCGGCTTCATCGCCCTCCTCTTCTCCGTCGTGCTGTCCGTGCGCATCGGCCGCGACCTCGTCCGCGACCTGTCCCGGCTCCGCAAGGAGGCCCACGAGGTCTCCGGCGTCCGGCTGCCCGCCGTGATGCGCCGCCTCGCCGCCGGCGAACACGTCGACGTCGAGACCGAGGCCCCCCGCCTGGAGTACGAGAAGGACGAGGTCGGCCAGGTCGGCCAGGCCCTCAACACCCTCCAGCGCGCCGCCGTCGAGGCCGCCGTCAAGCAGGCCGAACTCCGCCGCGGCGTCTCCGAGGTGTTCGTCAACCTGGCCCGCCGCAACCAGGTCCTGCTGCACCGCCAGCTGACCCTGCTCGACACCATGGAGCGGCGCACCGAGGACGCCGAGGAGCTCGCCGACCTCTTCCGCCTCGACCACATGACCACGCGCATGCGCCGCCACGCCGAGGGCCTCGTGATCCTCTCCGGCGCGGCCCCCTCCCGGCAGTGGCGCAAGCCGGTCCAGCTCATGGACGTCGTCCGCGCCGCCGTCGCCGAGGTCGAGGACTACGAGCGCATCGAGGTGCGCCGACTGCCGCGCCTGGGCATCGCGGGCCCCGCCGTCGCCGACGTCACCCACCTCGTCGCCGAACTCCTCGAGAACGCCACCGTGTTCTCCCCGCCGCACACCGGCGTCCAGGTGCACGGCGAACGCGTCGCCAACGGATTCACCCTCGAAATCCACGACCGCGGTCTCGGCATGAACCCGGAGGCGCTGCTCGACGCGAACCTCCGGCTCGCCGAGACCCCCGAGTTCGAGCTCTCCGACACCGACCGCCTCGGCCTGTTCGTCGTCAGCCGCCTCGCCCAGCGCCACGGCGTGAAGGTCGTCCTCCAGCCCAGCCCGTACGGCGGCACCACCGCCGTGGTGTTCCTCCCCGCGGCCCTGCTCACCGAGGCCCCCGAGACCAACGGCACCGGCCTGCGCCTGGGCGAGGGCAAGGCGGTCCGGGCCGGCCAGGGCGCCAGGAACGGCCACGGGCCCGCCCGCGCCGCGGCCGCCGTGGAGCGCGCCCCGGCCGGCCGGCCGCCGGCCACCCCCGAACTGCGCGGCCCGGTCGAACTGGAGGCCCCGCTCGGCGTGCTCGGGCTCGACGGCCTCGACGACCAGGCCGCCCTGGACGAGGTCGGCACCGGCATCGCCGGGCTCACCGGCGCGGGCGGCCGCCCCGCGATGGCCACCCTCGACGACGAGACCCCGCCGAACGGCACCTCGCGCAGCGCCCTGCTGGGCCTGCGCCCGGCGGACCGGGCGTACACCGACCGCAAGGGCGGACCGGACCGGGAGCCCTCGGCCCCCACCGGCCCGGTCCGGCTGGACAGCCACCGCCCCGACGCGGTCCGCGCCGCGCGCCCGGACGGGGCCCGGTCCCCGGGGGCCGTGCCGCTCCCGCGGCGCAGGCCCACCCCGACGCTGGTCGCCGAGCACGGCCGCCGCGTGCAGCCCCGCCCGGTGTCCGCGGTCCCGAAGTCCGCACCGGCCGCGGAGCCGGGCCCCCGGGCCCCCGCGGCCCGGGCCCGCGGCGCCCCCCGGGCCCCCCCCCGCCCCCGCCCCCGGCCGGGCGGGACGCCGGCCGGCCTGCGGATCGCCTGGTCATGTACCGCCTCTGCCGGT
This sequence comes from Streptomyces sp. NPDC059456, assembly GCF_042750055.1. Taxonomy (NCBI): domain Bacteria; kingdom Bacillati; phylum Actinomycetota; class Actinomycetes; order Kitasatosporales; family Streptomycetaceae; genus Streptomyces; species Streptomyces sp. NPDC059456. The sequence continues at coordinate 218 of NZ_JBHYVA010000777.1, read as the reverse complement.
GGCCCGATGGGTGCATTTCCCTGTGAACTGCCACGCTGGACCGGGGACCCCACGCACGGGGAGCCAGATTCGCCCGAAGGAACCGCCCGATGCCCGCGCCCCCGAAGGGCGGCGCCCCCCCCCCCCCGCCGGGGCGGCCCGGGGCGGGGGGGGGCGGGGGTAGCCCCGCGGGTCGGGGCGGGGGGGGGGCGCCCCCCCGCCCGCCCCCCCCCCCCCCG
>NZ_JBHYVA010000776.1:0-3738 GCF_042750055.1 Streptomyces sp. NPDC059456 | reverse complement strand
GGGGGGGCGGGGATCGGCGGGTCCGGACCCGCCCCCGCCGCGGGGGCCGGGGCCGGGGCGTGCGTGTGCGTCTCGTGTTGCATGCGGCCAGGGTGCGGCGCGGAGGCCCCGCCCGGCCAGCCGTTTTCCGCCGACCGGCCGCGTTACAGGTGCTCGTCCGCCAGCTCCGCGACCCCGGTGATCCGGTGCAGCGCGTACGTCCTGACCTCGTCGGCCGTGTGGTCGTACCCGGTGACGAAGCCGCCCTCCACCCGGACCGGGGCGATGACCCGCTGGCTCGCCGCGCCGTCCGCGTTCACGTACCCGATCCACACCGCCGACCCGGTCAGCGCGGCCGCCTGCACCGTGGCCAGGGTCTCCGCCGCGCTCGTGCGCGGGAGTTCGCCCGGCACCGCGGCCGCGGCGGCCGGGTCCGCGGGCTCCTTGCGCACCGCCGTCGCCGCCAGGTCGCCGGCGCGGATGGCCCGTACGGCCGCGCCCAGCAGCGTCGCGTCCGGTACCGGCGGGCCGTCCGGCACCGGGACCGGCGCCGAACGCGGCGGCGTCCGGTGGGCATCGGCCCGCGCGACGACGACGTCGCCGGTCAGGGACTCCGCGGCCGGCGCGTAGCCCATCGCCCGCAACCCGTCGAGCAGGGCGCCCGGTTCGGCCTGCGCCGCCAGCACGGTCGGGGCCAGGCGCCGCAGGCCCAGCCCGGTGGACCGGCGGTCGGCCAGGATCTCGTTCAGCATGCCGTCGTCGTCGCAGCGCACGTACGAGGACGCCGCGCCGACCCGCAGGTGCCCGTGCCGGCGGGCCACGTCGTCGATCAGGTACGCCAACGGCTGCGGAACCGGGGTGGTGCTGTGCTCCGCGAGGAAGGCGTGCAGGTCCGAGGCGGTCCGCCCGGAGTCCAGGGCCCGCCGGACGGAGCCGGGCGTGAACCGGTAGACCGTCGCCCCGCCCTTCGACTCCACGTCGGCGAGCACGGCCAGCACGTCGCCGAGCACCCGGCGCAGCGGCCCGGGCGCCACCGCCGTCAGGTCGGCCTGGAGCAGGACGTGGTCCACCGGCTCCGGGAACAGCGGCGCCAGCAGCGGCGCCGGGTCGCGGTGCTCCAGCAGCGCCCGGCCGTGTCCGGCGAGTGCCCCGCGGCCGGTGACGCCGAGCACCTCGGCCTCGGTCAGCGTCCACTGCGCGAGGCGGGCGCGCAGTTCGCTCGTCCCCCGTACGGGGCGTTCCCAGGCGAGCCGGGCCAGGAGGGCGTCCTGGCTCGCGGAGCCGCCCTCGGGCAGCGCGGCGAGGAGTTCGAGGACGCGGCGGCGGACCTCGGGGGCGGCGGAGCGGTCGAGTTCGGGGCCCAGGGCGGACAGGGTGCGGCCCTTGGAGTCCTGGTCGCCGACCAGACCGGCGGTGCGGGTGGCGGGCAGCCAGGCCGCGGCGAGCGCCGACCACCGCTCGGCGGGCGGGAGTTCGGTCCAGTCGTCGAAGGCGGGGGTGGGCGCGTACCGTTCGTCGGCCTCCCCGTCGCTGGCCAGCAGTCCGGCCGCGTAGGCGAGTTCGATCCAGAACGCGGCCGCCGGCTCGGTGGCGTCCAAGGTGGCCGCGGTCCGCTTCAGGTCGCGTACGGACAGGCCGCCCGCCCGCAGCACCGGCGGTCCGGCGTGCTCCCAGGACTTCACCAGCTCCTCGACCGTGGCCAGCGCGGCCAGCGCCTGCCCGGCCGCGTTGGCGTCCACAAGCTGTGGACGGTGTTCGCGTTCCGCGGGCACGTCCGGGGCCAGCGGCTCCGTCACCCGGTGCGCGAGCCCGCCGCGCAGGTGCAGCGCCACCTCCCGGGGCAGTACGACGGTCCGCGCCGACGCCGGCAGCAGCAGCCCGCGGTCGCGCAGCCAGCGCACGGGCGGCGTCGGGTTCGGCGTGACCTCCCCGTACGGCGGCCCCCACACGAGCCGGCCGAGCACCTGGTGGGCCTCGGCCGGGGCCTCGTCGAGCAGCGCCGACATCCGCTCGGGGTCGGTGAACAGGCCGGTCAGCGCGGTCACGGCGGACACCGGGTCGTGCGTGGCGGGCAGCCCGGCGGCCGCCACGATCTCCTGGACCCGGGTCGGGGACATCCCGGCGGTGGCCTCGGCGACGGTCGGGCCCAGCCCCGTGGGGGAGGGCCGGCCGGCGGACGGCGCGAGGAGCTCGCGGGCGGTGCGGACCAGCCGGAGCCGTTCGTCGTCGCCCCAGACCAGGGCCTGGTCGCGCAGGGTGGCCAGGGCGCGGGGGAGTTCGGCGCGGGCGCCGTTGTCCGCGCCCGCGGTGCTGCCGTGCTCACCGGCCAGCAGCGACTCCAGCACCGGGTACGGGCACGGGTCGGGGGCCACCGCGAGGGCCTCCGCGGTCTGCAGCGCGAACCGGTCGAGCCGGTCCAGCGCGCGGACCACCGAGGCCCGGGTACCGGCCCGGGTGGCCAGCTGCGTGATGTCGCCCGGCACCGGGCCGAGCAGGTCCGGGCGGGCGTGCAGCAGGGCGCCGAGCGACGCGTCGTCGCGGGCGCGCAGCGCCTCGGCGAGGGAGCGCGGGGCGCTGCTCGCTGTGGCGCTTCCCGCAGCACTGCTGGGCTCGGGCAGCTCAGGCACGGTCGCCTCCATGGTCGCGTCGGCCGGTCCCCATCCGGCCAACGGTATCCGCTGCGCCCTCGGCCGCTCCACGGGCGCACGCGCTACCTTTCCGGTGGGTGGCACGGGAGGAGCCGGGCATGGGGATCGAGAGCGACCATCTGGTCTACGAATATCTGAGCCGGGTCGGGGACTTGGCGCAGCGGCGCCAGCTGTCCTCGGGGGACCGGATGCGGCTGGTGGCGAGGCTGCGGGACGAGATCGACCAGCGGCGCGCCAAGTACGAGCCGGAGACCCCGGCGGCCGTGCGCCGCATCCTGGAACGGATCGGCACGCCGGAGGAGGTCCTCGACGGCGTGGGCGCGTCCCCCGCCCCGCCGACGGCGGCCGCCACCCCCGAACCGGCTCCGGCGGTGCCCGCCCAGCGGGGACCGGGCCGGCTGCGCCGCAAGGCGGTGCCGGAGCCGCGCCCGGCGGACACCGCGCCCGCGCCGCCGCACCTGGCCGGGCTCGACGAACTCGGGGCCGACGGCGGGGCGGAGCCCGACTGGTGGCGGGTGGCTCCGGGGCCGTACGGGGCGGGGCCGCAGGTGGAGGGCTTCGCGGGCGGGGTGGAGATCGCGGAGCTGTTCCGGGATCCGGCGCAGGACAATCCGGATCCCGCGGCCGGCCCGGCCGGCCCGGCGGGTGCGGCGGGTGCGGCGGGGGCGCGGGCCGACGCCGCCGGGTCCGGCGTCCGGGGGCTCGTGGCGTACCTGAGGAAGCGCCGGGAGGCCAAGGCGGCCGGAGCCGCGGCGGACGCGGGCCCCGCGCCCGCGGCCGGCGCCGCCGCGCGGCCCAAGCCGCACGCCTTCCTGCTGCTGGCGGCGGTCGTGCTGGTGGCGGGTGCGGTGACCGGGTGGTGGCTGCTGCTGATCGGCGGCTGGCTGCTGGCGTACGCCTCGCGGGTGCTGGGGCCGACCGAGCGCAAGGCGGTGGTGTTCGGGCTGCCCGGGGCCGTTTTCGCCGGTGCGGTGGTGTGGCTGTGGGGCCGCCTGGAGCACCGCTGGGGCACACCGCTCACCGACGAGGGGCTGGGTGCGGCCTTCCAGGACATGTGGCCCTGGCTGGGCCGGGGCGCGGCCGTGGCCTCCGCCCTCTACCTCACCTGGCG
>NZ_JBHYVA010000775.1:0-3738 GCF_042750055.1 Streptomyces sp. NPDC059456 | reverse complement strand
CATCCAGCACGTGGAGGTTATCCCGACCCTGCGCAACATCAAGCGGGCCGGGATGCTGGTGGAGGGCGGGCGGCGGGTCGACCTGCCGCCCGCCCCCTGACCCCTCGGGACCCGGCCCTCGGGGACCCGGCCGCTAGCGCAGGAGCACGCCGTCTCCCGCGCCCGCGTCACCGGCCGTGTCGGTGTCCACCGGGGCCGCGACCAGCCCCAGTTCGGCCGGCGTGGCCAGCAGCGGGTGCGCGGGCAGGATCCGCACCGTGTACCCGTAGGGCCCGGTGCGGTCGAGGGCGAGCGGGCCCTCGTACATCCAGCGCCCTTCCAGGTCGGGCCCGGCGGCCGGCTTGAGCGGGAAGGTCCGCCCGTCGCGGATCACGTCCTGCGGGTCCACCCGGCCGGCGACGGCCTGGACCTCCACGTCCTCGGGGGTGAGCGCGTCCAGCGCCACCCGTACCCGCAGCGTGAGGGTGGCCCCCAGTTCGGCGGTGCCGCCCACGGGAGCCGCGGCCAGCGCCTCCACGTGCTCGACGGCGACCCGCGGCCAGGCCGCCCGGACCCGGCCCTTCCACCAGGCCAGGTCGCGTGCCGCGTCCGGGTTCAGGGCCCGGTGGGCGCGCGCGGCCGGTGCGTACAGCCGCTCCACGTACTCGCGCACCATGCGGCCCGCGAGCACCTTGGGGCCGAGCGAGACGAGGGTGCGCCGGACCATCTCGATCCACCGCACCGGCAGTCCGCTGCGGCCCGTCCGGTCGTAGAACCGCGGCGCGACCCGGTCCTCGATCAACTCGTAGAGGGCGTGGGCCTCCAGGTCGTCGCGGCGGTCCTCGTCCGTGCCGAGGCCGTCGGCCGTGGGGATGGCCCAGCCGAAGTCCGGCTCGAACCACTCGTCCCACCAGCCGTCCAGGACGGACAGGTTGAGGCAGCCGTTGAGCGCCGCCTTCATCCCGCTGGTCCCGCAGGCCTCCAGCGGCCGCAGCGGGTTGTTCAGCCAGACGTCGCAGCCCGGGTAGAGCTTCTGCGCCATGGCCATGCCGTAGTCGGGCAGGAAGACGATCCGGTGGCGCACCCGCGGGTCGTCGGAGAACCGGACCAGCTCCTGGACGAGCCGTTTGCCCCCGTCGTCGGCCGGGTGGGCCTTGCCCGCGACGACGATCTGCACGGGCCGGTCCGGGTCGAGCAGCAGCGCGCGCAGCCGTTCGGGGTCGCGCAGCATCAGCGTGAGCCGCTTGTACGAGGGCACGCGCCGGGCGAACCCGATGGTCAGCACGTCCGGGTCGAGTACGGAGTCCACCCAGCCGAGTTCGGCCTCGGCGGCACCGCGCTGGAGCCACGAGGCCCGCAGCCGGTCGCGGACCTCCTGCACGAGCTGTTCGCGCAGCCCGCGCCGCAGGTCCCAGATGTCCTGGTCGGCGATGTCGGCGACCGCGTCCCAGCGCTGGGAGCCGCCCACCGACAGCGCGTCCTCGGTCCGCCCGGCGCCGATCTGGCGGGCGCCGAGGCGGACGACCTCGGGTGCCACCCAGGTCGGGGCGTGGACCCCGTTGGTCACGGAGGTGATGGGCACGTCGGCCGGGTCGAAGCCCGGCCACAGGCCGGCGAACATGCCGCGGCTGACCGCCCCGTGCAGGGTCGAGACCCCGTTGGCCCGCTGGGCCAGGCGCAGCCCCATCACGGCCATGTTGAACACCCCGGGGTCGCCGCCGGGATAGGACTCGGCGCCCAGTTCCAGGATCCGGTCGACGGGCAGGGCGGCCAGTTCCGCGCCGGGCCCGAAGTGCCGGGCGACGAGGGCCCGCTCGAAGCGGTCGATGCCGGCGGGCACCGGGGTGTGCGTGGTGAACACGGTTCCGGCGCGCACCGCCTCGACGGCGGCCTCGAAGCCGAGCCCCTGCTCCCCTTCCAGTTCCCTTATGCGTTCGAGTCCGAGGAAGCCGGCGTGTCCCTCGTTCGTGTGGAACACCTCGGGGTCGGGGTGCCCGGTGATCCGGCAGTACGCGCGCACCGCGCGCACGCCCCCGATGCCGAGCAGCATCTCCTGGAGGAGGCGGTGGTCGCTGCCGCCGCCGTAGAGCCGGTCGGTCACCTCCCGGGCGCCGGCGTCGTTGTCCTCGACGTCGGAGTCCAGGAGCAGCAGCGGTACCCGGCCGACGCGGGCCTGCCAGATGTGGGCGTGCAGGGCGCGGCCGCCGGGCAGGCCCAGGGTCACCCGGGCCGGGGCCCCGTCCGTGTCCCGCAGCAGGGACACGGGGAGCTCGTTGGGGTCGAGGACGGGGTAGTGCTCCTGCTGCCAGCCGTCCCGGGAGAGGGACTGGCGGAAGTACCCGTGCCGGTACAGCAGTCCCACGCCGATGAGGGGGACGCCGAGGTCGCTGGCGGCTTTGAGGTGGTCCCCGGCGAGGATCCCGAGCCCGCCGGAGTACTGGGGGAGGGCGGCGGTGATCCCGAACTCGGGTGAGAAGTAGGCGATCCCGGCGGGAAGCCCGGTGCCGTCCTCATGGCTCTGGTACCACCTCCCGCCGTGGACGTAGTCGTCGAGGTCGGCGGCGATGACGGCGAGCCGGCGCAGGAAGCGGCGGTCGGCGGCCAGTTCTTCGAGCCGTTGGGCGGAGACGGAGCCGAGCAGCCGGACGGGATCGCCGCCGGCGGCCTGCCATCCCTCGGGGTCGACGGATTGGAAGAGTTCGCGGGTCTCGGTATGCCACGACCAGCGCAGATTGCGCGCGAGGTCGGCGAGCGGCAGCAGTGGTTCCGGGAGTACGGGGCGCACGGTGAATCGACGGATAGCCTTCACGCGTTCCACCTTCGCAGGCAATTGCGGATCGAAGCGGCCGCACCACGCTGTGCGCCCGCGCATCACCCCGGGAAGGCTAGCCTCACCCCGCCCCGCCTGCCACGGTGCCGCCCGGAAGGGGCGCCACAGGAAGGTTCCTTCGCACGCGGCCGTGCGGACGGCGATGTGGATTCAGGACATTCCCGCGTTGCGGCAGGGCCGCCGCACCGTGCCGGGCGCATGTGAACCGGTACCGGAAGCCCCCGCGACGACCACCCGGGGAGCCGTGGCCACTTCGGGCAATCCTCGCCCATCACCCCATATCCCTGGTCACCGGTGAGGCCGCCGGTGCCCGTGGGACGGGGGGTGCCACGACGTACATCCGGTAGTCCCAACCGACTTGACTGAGCCTCGGCGGATGTCGGCCAAGACCTTGGTCCGAGCCTCGCCACTACGTACGAGTAGTTAACCGAGCGCACGGATTGAGCGGGGCGAGAGTGGGCAGGGCTCCCCGCGTACACGCACGGCACCCCGCCCCACCACCTCTCCCGCCACCCGAGTGAACGCGGACAGGAGCGGCCATGCCCGCAGCCCAGCCGTCTTCCGAGCGGCTAGAAACAGAGCGAACAGAGCGTGCACGACCAGCCGGTGTTCCGGCTGGGCTGTTGTCACCGAGCCCCGCGAACTGCCTCCAGGTGATCCCATCATGATCGGTCGCATTCCCGTGCTGGACGTCCGCCCCGCCGTCGACTGCGGGGCCAGACCCGCCAAGGCGGTCGTCGACGAGGTCTTCGAGATCTCCGCCACCGTTTTCCGCGAGGGCCACGACGCCGTCGCCGCCCACGTCGTGCTCCGCGACCCCAGCGGGCGGCTGCGGCCCCCCGTGCCGATGCGCGAGCTGGCGCCCGGCACCGACCGGTGGGGGGCCCGGGTCTCCGCCGAGGCCGAGGGGAGGTGGACCTACACCGTCG
>NZ_JBHYVA010000774.1:0-3762 GCF_042750055.1 Streptomyces sp. NPDC059456 | reverse complement strand
GTCCCAGTGCGTATGACGGCGGTCGTTCCCGCTCACCGCTGCGGGGCAGTCCCGGATTCCCACCGGGTTCCCTCTTACGACGCATCCCGCCTGGCGGACGGGGCGAACCAGCTGCACGGCCACCCTAAGCCGGGTGATCGATCAGCGGCGAGCCATATCCACGATCCGGACGCCGAAATGTGTAATGGCACGGGTCAAATGTGAGGCGACCCGCCGTCATCATCGAGGGGACGGTCCCATGTCCCGCAGCACCCCCGGCGGCGCCGGGCGCCGGCGCCGGCGAGCCACCCGACGGCGAACGTCCCTCCCGCGCGAAGCAGGACGATGACGTACAGAGCCCCGGCCGTGAGCGCGATCTTATCCACGGTCCCTCGTCCCGGGCGCCGGGCCGGAACCCGCGTTCCTCGTCATCCGCATGTGCGTCCCGTCCCACCTGGCGCACGACGCGCACAAGCCCGGTCCCCGTCTCTCACCTGCGCCCTGCCTCTGCCCGTTTCGTCGTATGGGGTGCCGCCTGTGACACCGGAACCCGAACCCGCACGCCCGGGTCCGCAGGCCAGGCAAGGCCAGCCTAACCGAACGTGCATGCGGCGGATATAGGGCGCCAGCCTGGCCGGCGCAACGACAGGCGCGATCAGTGAATCCGGCCGACTCACCAACAGCGTAGGCCCCTGCCGGTGCGGGAGGGGCCTCGCTCCGGCCCATCGGCACACCGGCCGGCGACCGCGGAACGATCGGATGACCTTGGGGGCGGGCCCAGAAGGGCGGCCAGACGTGCGGGAACTGCGGCTGCGGTGCGCGCAGGTGATCGGGCCGCCGAGCCCGTGGTGTCGGTGGCCTGTCGGTGGTGTCGGTGCGATGTCGGCGGGGGCTGGCACCGTTCGTGAGGTCCTGCCGGGTACTCATCCGGCTTGGCGTTCGATGAGGGGATCTTTCATGTATGACGTGATGATCGTGGGAGCCGGGCCGGTCGGTCTGGCTCTCGCCTGCGAGCTCGGCCTCGCGGGCTGTTCCGTACTGGTGCTCGAACGGGAGCCGGCCCTCGGCTCCCCGTTACGGGCGGCCCCGCTCGGGAGGCGCGGGCTGTCCGCCGCGTCGGTCGAGACGTTCTACCGGCGCGGGATGCTGGACCCGCTGCTGACGGCGTCGGGCGTCCAAGAGGCGTTCGGTGCGGCCCCCGAAGAGGGCGCGCCGTCGCGCCCTCGGCTCGGCGGCCACTTCGCCGGCATGATGCTCGACGCGGACCAGGTCGATCTCGACGCCCTGCCGTTCCGGCTTCCCAGCCCGGCACTGCGCGCCGTGATGACGGACCTCGAAGCGGTCGAGACGGTGCTGTCCGAGCAGGCGTCCAAGCTCGGCGTGGACATCAGGCGCGGCGTCACGGTCTCCGCCGTCTCCCAGAACGGGGACGGCGTGGTCGCACAAGCCGGCGCGGACGCCTACGAGGCGCGCTGGCTCGTCGGCTGCGACGGCGGGCGCAGCACGGTGCGCAGGCTCACGGACTTCGAATTCGTCGGCACCGATCCGCAGTTCACCGGATACACCATGCAAGCCACCCTCACCGATGCCGAGAAGCTGCGCCCCGGGTTCCACCTGACGCCGACGGGCATGTACATCATGATGCCCGCCGCCGGATACGTCGCCATGATGGACTTCGACGGCGGCGCGTTCGATCGCTCGCAGCCGCCGACGCGCGACCACCTCCAGACGGTCCTGCGCCGGGTGTCCGGCACCGACGTGACCGTCGGCGAGGTCCACATCGCCTCGAGCTTCACCGACCGGGCGATGCAGACGACGGCTTACCGCCGCGGACGCATCCTGCTCGCGGGCGACGCCGCCCACATCCACTCCCCGCTGGGCGGCCAGGGGCTGAACACCGGCATCGGCGACGCCGTCAACCTGGGGTGGAAGCTCGCAGCGACCGTGCACGGGCACGCGCCGGACGGGCTTCTCGACACCTACGCCGACGAGCGCCATCCGATCGGTGCGGCAGTGCTCGACTGGTCGCGCGCCCAGGTGGCGACCATGAGGCCGGACCCGTTCGCCCACGCGATCCAGGCCGTGGTTCGCGATCTCATCGGGACCCGTGACGGCGCGACCTACGTGTTCGAGCGGCTGTCGGGCTCGTGGATCCACTACGACCTCGGCAGCGAACATCCACTGGTCGGCCGCAGCGCCCCTGACTTCTGTCTTGAGGACGGCTCGCGACTCGGTGACCTCATGGAGGACGGACGCGGCGTCGTGCTCGATTTCAGCGACGACCGGCGCCTGCACGGTCCGGCGATGGGCTGGGAGGGCCGGATACGGTACGTGGCCGGGGCGGCGCAGAACGACCTCGGGTCGGGTGCCGTGCTGGTGCGGCCCGACGGCGTGGTCGCCTGGGCCGGTGACCGGCACCCTGATGGGGAGGCCTTCGAGCAGGCAGCAACCCGTTGGTTCGGCGGTGCGGTCGCGCCCGGGCTCACCGACGGTGCCCACGCCGAACCCGTACCCCTGAGCACGGGTTCCGATCGGCCGTGAGCGCCTCGGGGCCGCCGGGCGTGCGGGCAGCCCCGGCAGCCCACCCCGGCCGTTCCGGCAGCGTGCAGTTCGTCCGGATCCGGGTGGGCGTGCGCGCCGGCAGGGCATTGTCTACAGGCCAAGGCTCAGCAGGATCGTGACGGTGGGCGGGAGGGGCGCGAGCCATCCCGCCCACCGGCGCGCCATGGCCAGGGCCGGGTGTCGCACGGGCAGCCGGGAGGCCACCACGAGCAGGGGGGTGACCGTCCAGGACGCCCACCAGCAGATGATGAGGACGGCCACGGTCCGAGGGTGCACTTGTTCGGCCATCCCGGCCAGGGCCCCGAAGGTGAAGGCGACCGGGATCAGAGCCACCGTTGCGACCGTGGCCCATGTCGACACCTTCCCGGCGGCAGGGGTCTCGTCGTCGCGGCCGGCGGACGGAGGGGAGCTGATCTCGTGCATGGGCACAGCCAAGCAGCTCCCTCGGGCGAACCGCCTGCGCAGGAATACTCAGCTCCGATCAGGCAACGTACCCAGCCCCTCGGGCAGACGATCACGGGCAAGGCGGGGGCACCGACGGGGGTGTGTGGCCCGCGGCCACGCCTGATGCCCTGTCTGCCCCGAAGCGGTTGACGCTCTTCGAACGATCGCGGAGGCCACTACCTGGGTGGGGCCTCGTCGTTGTCGGTGTGAGGGGCGCGGCCGACCGGCCGCTGCGTGTGCTGTCGGGCTGGTGAGGGGTGAGGCACGTGGGTGTGCCGTCGCGTGGGCGAAGTGTGCTGGTGACGGGTGCGACGGGAGGGTTCGGCCGGGTGATCGTGTTGCGCCTGGCGGGCGCGGGCTGGGACGTGATCGCCGGAGCACGTGACGAGGGCAAGGCCCGTGACCTCGTAGCGGAGGCCGTCGGGCGCGGGCTGGCGCTGCGTACGGTGCACCTCGACGTCGCCGACGAGGACTCCTGCCGCCGGGCGGTCAAGGAGTGCGCGGAGATGACCGACGGCGGTCCCCGGGCCCTGGTCAACAACGCCGGCATCCCGCAGGCGGGCCCGGTCGCCGACGTCGACGACGAACAGGCCCGGCATCTGCTGGAGGTGAACGTGCTGGGGCCGGCGCGGCTGTGCCGGCTCGTCCTGCCCGGCATGGCTGCCCACGGGGGCGGCCGGATCGTCAACATCTCCTCCGGTCTGGGCCGGGTGCCGTGGCCGATGGGCGCCTGGTACAGCGCCGGGAAACATGCCCTCTCCGCGCTCACCCACTGCC
>NZ_JBHYVA010000773.1:375-3763 GCF_042750055.1 Streptomyces sp. NPDC059456 | reverse complement strand
CCCCCTTGGTGCGCAGTTCCTGCGCGAGCGCCCGGCGGGCCAGGCCCCGGCCGCGGTGCCGGGACTCGACCCAGGCCCCGGCGAAGGCGGCGTCGTCGATCAGGCCGACCTCCTCGAACCGGGAGAGGACCTCCTGTGACACCTCTTCGGGGATGCCCCGCTTGTCCAGGGCGTCCGCGAGCTGCCGCCGGGTGCGCGGCATCCCGGTGAGCAGGCGCAGGCAGATCGCCCTCGCCTGCTCCTCGGGACTCTGGGGCGGCAGTTCCGGGCGGCTTTCCCGGCCGCCTTCGCGACGGCCCTCCCGGCCGCCGGTTCCGCCGCCCCTTTCCTGCTCCCGCACGGTCAGCTCTTGGCGACGGCGGCCTTGGCCGTCGTCTTGGCCTTCGACGCGGGGGCGGGCACGGCCGCGGCGTCGGCCGGCGCAGCAGCGGTGGCCGCCTCGTCGGTGGCGGCGTCCTTGCGCACGCCCACGCCCAGCTTCTCCTTGATCTTCCGCTCGATCTCGTTGGCGAGGTCGGGGTTGTCCTTCAGGAAGTTGCGGGCGTTCTCCTTGCCCTGGCCGAGCTGGTCGCCCTCGTACGTGTACCAGGCGCCGGCCTTGCGGATGAAGCCGTGCTCCACGCCCATGTCGATCAGGCCGCCCTCGCGGCTGATGCCCTGGCCGTAGAGGATGTCGAACTCGGCCTGCTTGAAGGGCGGCGCGACCTTGTTCTTGACCACCTTGCAGCGGGTGCGGTTGCCGACCGCTTCCGTGCCGTCCTTGAGGGTCTCGATGCGGCGGATGTCGATGCGCACGGAGGCGTAGAACTTCAGCGCGCGGCCACCGGTGGTGGTCTCCGGCGAGCCGAACATCACACCGATCTTCTCGCGCAGCTGGTTGATGAAGATCGCGGTGGTCTTGGACTGGTTGAGCGCGCCGGTGATCTTCCGGAGCGCCTGGCTCATCAGTCGGGCCTGGAGACCCACGTGCGAGTCGCCCATCTCGCCCTCGATCTCCGCACGCGGCACGAGCGCGGCCACGGAGTCGATGACGATGAGGTCGAGGGCGCCGGAGCGGACCAGCATGTCCACGATCTCCAGCGCCTGCTCGCCGGTGTCCGGCTGCGACAGGATGAGGTTGTCGGTGTCGACGCCGAGGGCCTTCGCGTACTCGGGGTCGAGCGCGTGCTCGGCGTCCACGAAGGCGACGGTGCCGCCGGCCTTCTGCGCGTTGGCCACGGCGTGCAGGGTCAGGGTCGTCTTGCCGGAGGACTCCGGGCCGTACACCTCGATCACACGGCCGCGGGGCAGCCCGCCGACGCCGAGGGCGATGTCCAGCGCGGTCGACCCGGTGGGGATGACCTCGATGGGGTCGTTCGGCTTGTCGCCGAGGCGCATGACCGCACCCTTGCCGAATTGCCGTTCAATCTGTGCGAGAGCGGCGTCGAGAGCCTTCTCGCGGTCGGTGCCTGCCATGGGTTCCACCCGGTTTGCTTGAGTCGATCGCTTCACGCCATTGACGCTAACGCCTGCCACTGACAATGCGCTCCCACGCCCGTTTCGGCTGTGGATAACTCATCAGAATGGATGTTCGATTTCCCTGTCAAGCGCACCACGCCCGCACCACGCACCGCCCGGCGCGGCCGCCACGTCCCACTCGATTGACAACCCAGGGTTGACACTCATGCGACTGTCAACCTAGGGTTGCACTCATGACGAACCCTTCGGTGGAACCCGTTCGCATGACCAATCCGGTACGCCTCGACGACCTGATCGAGGCCATCAAGAAGGCCCACACCGACAGCCTGGAGCAGCTCAGCGGCGCCGTCGTCGCCGCCGAGCACCTCGGGGACGTCGCCGACCACCTCATCGGCCACTTCGTCGACCAGGCCCGCCGCTCCGGCGCCTCCTGGACCGACATCGGCCGCAGCATGGGCGTCACCCGCCAGGCCGCCCAGAAGCGCTTCGTCCCCAAGAGCGACAAGGGCGACGGCAACGACCTCGACCCCGGCCAGGGCTTCGCCCGGTTCACCCCCCGCGCCCGCAACGTCGTGGTGACCTCCCAGAGCGCGGCCCGCAGGGCCGGCGGCACCGAGATCCGCACCGAGCACCTGGTCCTCGGCCTGCTGGCCGAGCCCGACGGGCTCGCCATGATGGCCCTGGGCGCGCAGCACGTCTCCGCCGACGCCGTGCGCGCCGCCGCGACCGCAGCCCTGCCCGAGGCCTCCACCGACATCCCGGACCTGATCCCCTTCGACACCGGCGCCAAGAAGGCCCTGGAGCTGACCTTCCGCGAGGCGCTGCGCCTGGGCCACGGCTACGTGGGCACCGAGCACATCCTGCTCGCGCTCCTCGAACTGGAGAACGGCGAGGGCCTGCTCAGCGGGCTCGGCGTGGACAAGGCCGCCGTCGAGGCGACCGTCACCGAAGCCCTGGCAGCCGTACTCGGCGAGAGCGACGGGAAGTAGCGGACTCCGCGCCTCGCGCCCCCTCCGTCAGCGCGTACCGCTTCACGTACGCGCCGAGGAAGGCCTGCAGCGTGGCGACGGCCGGGATCGCGATGAGCGCCCCGACCGCGCCCAGCAGGGCCGTGCCGGCGATGACCGAGCCGAAGGCCACCGCGGGGTGGATGTCCACGGTCCGCGCGGTCAGCTTCGGCTGGAGGACGTAGTTCTCGAACTGCTGGTAGATCACGACGAACCCGAGGACGTACAGCGCGTACCAGGGGTCGACGGTGAACGCGATCAGCATCGGCAGCGCGCCCGCCAGGTAGGTGCCGATGGTGGGGATGAACTGGGAGACCAGCCCCACCCACACCGCGAGGGCGGGCGCGTACGGCACGTCGAGGACCGCGAAGACGACGTAGTGCGCGATGCCGGACACCAGGGCCATCAGGCCGCGCGAGTACAGGTAGCCGCCGGTCTTGGCGACGGCGATCTCCCAGGCGCGCAGCACCTCCGACTGCTTCGCCGGCGGCAGTACGGAACACAGCGCACGCCGCAGCCTCGGCCCGTCGGCGGCGAAGTAGAAGGAGAAGAGACCCACCGTCAGCAGTCGGAAGAGTCCGCCGAGCACGGTGGCGGAGACGTCGAGCACGCCGGTGGCGCTGTTCTGCACGTACTTCTGGAGCCAGTCGGAGTGCAGCAGGCTGTCCTGGATCGCGAGCCGGGACAGCTTGGTGTGGAAGGTGGTGTTGATCGAGTCGATCACGCGGTCGAGGTAGCGCGGGAAGCCCTCCACCATGTCGACGATCTGCCCGGCGAGCATCGAGCCGAGCAGCACGACGAACCCGGCGGCGGCGATGAACACGCCCAGGAACACGAGGAAGGTGGCGAGCCCCCGGCGCCTTCCGCCGGCCCCAAAACGCGCCCCCGCGGGGTCGGACGCGGGCCCGACGTCGCACCCCCAC
>NZ_JBHYVA010000773.1:0-365 GCF_042750055.1 Streptomyces sp. NPDC059456 | reverse complement strand
CCGATGCGCAGGCCGTGGTCCGTGAGCAGCTGGCCGGCGAGGGCGTGGTCCGTGGAGCTGCGGGGCGCGCCCCCGGCGGCGCGCGCGCCCCCCCGACATCCGCGCCACGGCGGGTTCGATCGCGAGCGCGAGGAAGAACGCGATCAGGATGTTGACGAGCAGCCCGATCAGCTGGTGGAAGGCCCAGCTGCCGAGCTGGAAGCACGCGACGAGGGCCAGGGCGAGGACGATCGCGCGCGGCAGCCAGCGCGGCATCCGGGCCCCGGCCGCCACCGGTGCGCCGGCGCCGCCGGGCGGCCCCGCCGGACCGGCCGGACCCACCCGGTCGTCGGCCGGACCGGCCTGGTGCGTCACGGCGGCCGGAC
>NZ_JBHYVA010000772.1:0-3775 GCF_042750055.1 Streptomyces sp. NPDC059456 | reverse complement strand
CCGAAGGCGTGGCCGGCGGGGGTGCGCCCCCGCCCGAGCCTCCCGCCGCCGGCCCGCCCCGCACCGGTGCGGACGGCTCCGGGCCGGGCCCGACCGGCTCCGCGGTCGCCGACCCGGCCGCGCCGGCCCCCGTAGGGCCCGTACGCCCGGGGCTCGCTCCCGATCCGCCGGACGGCGCCGCCACCGGCTGGGCCGGGCTGCTGTTCCTGCTCGCCACCGCCGCCGAAGCCGGGCTCCCGGACCGCGCCCTCGACGAACCCGCCCTCGCCGCACGTCCGTTGCCCTGGACCCTGCACGCCGCGGCTCTCGCCCTCGTCCCCGGCATCGCCCCCGCGGATCCCGCCGCCCTCGCCCTCGCCGGGCTGGGACCCGACCGCGCCGCGGGGCTGCTGCGCGCCGCCGCGCCGACCTCCCGCGAGCGGGACGCCGTGGGCGCGCTCGCCGCCGGCTGGGCGCGGGCCACCGCGGCCCGCCTCGGTGACGGGCCGTACGCGGACGGCCCGGCCGGCGCCGTCCTGGCCGTCGCCCGCCGCCCCGGCCGGATCACCGCCGAGACCGGCTGGATCGAGGCCGTCCTCGCCGTCGCCGACACCGACCCGGAGGTCCGCCGTGCCGGACTGGACCTCGACCCGGGCTGGCTGGGCTGGCTCGGCGCGGTCGTGAGGTACCGCTATGTCTGAGCGCATCAGCCGCGACCTATCCGGCCGGGCCGCCGCCGTCGCCGTCCGCGTGGCCGAGCTGCTGGAGACCCTGTGCAGCGAGGAGGCGGGCGGCCAGTCCGCCGCGTTCCTGCGGGACTGGGCCGCGAGCGCCGCGCACCGCGTCCCGGCCGGCCCCGGCCCCGGCGCCCGCCCCGCGGCCGCGACCCCGCTCGACCGGCTGGTGCAGCGGTTCGGGCTCGGCTCCCTGGAGACCGAACTCGTCCTGTTCGCCGGGCTTCCCGACGAACACGAGGGCCTGGCCCGGACGTTCCGCACCATGCACCCCGGCGGGGCGCCCCACCCCAGCGTGGGCCTCGCCGGCCTCCTGATCGACTGCGCGGCCCGCACCGGACCAGGACCCGGACCAGGACCGGGACCAGAGCCGGGAGCAGGGCCCGGGGCAAGGGCCGCCGCATCCGGCGTACGAGGGCACGCGCCGGACCGGGTCGCCCTGCGCAGGCTGCTCCACGAGGGCCCGGCCGTACGCGCGGGCGTCCTCGTCCTCACCGGCGACGGCCCCTTCCACGAGCGTTCCCTGACCCTCGCCGAGGGACTGTGGGAGGCCCTGCACGGCCACCCCGCCCGGCCGGCCGTTCTGGAGGAGGCCGACCCCGGCCCGCCGGTCGCCGGACTCGACGGCTGGCTCGAACTCCCCGAAAGCGTCCGGGCCGTCGCCGCCCTGCGGTCCGCCGAGCCCCGCACCCTGCTGGTCTGCGCCCGCGACGAGAGCGTCGCCCTCAGCCGCTGCGCGGCCCTCGCCCGTGCCGCCGGACTCGGCCTGTTCGCCGCCCGGACCCGCCCCGAAGACCCCCGCGCCCTGGGGCTGCTGGGCCTGCACGCCGCCGTACGGGACGCCGTCCCGCTGCTGGTGGTGCCGGCTGCGGCGGCCGACGCGGCGGGCCCGGTCACCCCCGCCGCCGCCCGCGTCCCGGGTCCGCTGCTGGTCTGCGCCCCGCCGGGCACCGTGCGCCCCGGGCCGCAGCGGCCCGTGCTCACCGTGCCGGCCGGGCCGATCGGCACGGCGGACCGGCGCACCGCCTGGCGGGAGGCGCTGCCCGAAGCAGCCGGGCGCGCCCCCGAACTGGCGGCGCGCCACCCGCTCGACCCGGCGCTCACCGCACAGGTCGCCCTCGACGTGCACAGCCGCGCCGCCCTGGCCCCCGCCGCCGAGGGCGGCGGCCCGGACGTCTCCGGCGCGATCCGCGCCCGCGCCGGGGCGCTGCTGCCCCCGGGCGTCGAGCTGGTCGGCCCGGACGCCCGCTGGCCGCGGCTGGTCCTCGGCGGGGAGGCGGGCGCACAGCTGCGCGACGCGGTGGCCCGGCTGCGCCACCAGGCGCTGGTCCTGGACGACTGGCGGCTGCGGGAGGCCGCGCGGGCCGCCCGGGGCGTCCGGCTGCTGCTCACCGGGCCGCCCGGGACCGGGAAGTCGCTGGCCGCCGAGGTGCTGGCCACCGAGGCGGGCCGGGACCTGCTGGTCGTGGACGGCTCCGAGCTGGTCTCGAAGTACATCGGCGAGACGGAGAAGAACCTCGCCGCCTGCTTCGACGTGGCCGAGCGCACGCAGGCGGTGTTCCTCCTCGACGAGGCCGACGCCCTGTTCGCGACCCGTACGGAGGTCTCCGAGGCCAACGACCGGTTCGCGAACCTGGAGACGGCCTATCTGCTCCAGCGCCTCGACCGGTTCGACGGGCTGGCCGTGCTGACGACCAACCTGCGGCAGAACATCGACGCGGCCTTCCTCCGCCGGATGGACTTCGTCGTGGAGTTCCCGCTCCCCGACGAGGAGGGCCGCCACCGGATGTGGGAGCTGCACCTGCCGCGCGCCCTGCTGCACCCCGACGTGGACCTGGCGGCGCTCGCCCGGCACTACCCGGTGCGGGGCGGCTGGATCCGCAACGCGGCGATCGGCGCGGCCTTCCGGGCGGCGGACGACGGGGGAGCGGTCCGCCAGGAGCACCTCGCCGACGCGATGCGCCGCGAGTACGGGAAGGCGGGCCGTCCCTTCCCGGGGGTGCCGCCCGGCCGGGACGCCCCGGGCGCGGACCGGCGCGCGGCCCGCGCCCTGGCCCCCGACCATCCCCCACCCCCGGCCCCCGACCGTTCCCGCGGCCCGGCCCCCGATCGCCCCTGCACGGCAGCCCCCGACCACCCCTCGGTTCCGGCCCCCGACCGGTCCTCGGCCCCGGCCGCCGGCCGGGCCTTCGGGCCGATTCCGGGCCTCCCGTTCCCCGCCGCCCCCTCGGCGTCCGACCGGCGTACCCAGAAGGAGAACCCATGACGGCGCTCGGCTCCGGCAGCACCCCGTGCGGCTGTGGCGGCGGCTCCGCCCCGGCCCCGCCCACCGACCCCGCGCACGCGGGCGGCCCGTGCGGATGCGGTCCCTGCGGCGGCGACGAGCTGCCCGTCAACCCCTTCCTCGCGCTGCGCGCGGCCTTCGGGATGCTGCTCGGCGAGGACGACTTCCGCGTCCTGATGGGCAATCCGCGCGGCAAGCTGATGCTGCACAACGCCTGGCAGCACGGGCCCGGCGTCATCCGGGGGCTCGGGGTCACCCGCGACGGCGACGAGCTGAGGGTCCTGCCCGGGCTCGCCGTCGACGGGCTCGGCCGCGAGCTCACCCTGGACGCGGCCTGGTGCGTCTCCCTGAGCGGGTGGGCGCGCGCGTGGGCCGAAGCCCACCCGCCCCCGCCTCCGGACGGGCGGCCCGCCGACGGCCCCGATCCCGGACCGCCCGCGCGGCGCACCGCCGAGGCCTGGATCCTCGCGGAGTTCGCGTCCTGCCCGGACCGGCCGGTGCCCGCCCTCGCCGACCCGTGCGACGTGACGCGCCGTCACGACGACTTCTCCCGGATCGTGGAGGGCACGCGGATCACGATCCGCTCCGCCGCCCCCGCCAGCAACACCGTCCCGGAGGAGTGCGCGGCCGGATTCTTCCTGAACGGCCACCCGTTCCTGCGCCGCTACCTCACGCTCGACTCGGGCGGCTGCGTGACTACATGTACGCCGAGTACGCCAAGGACCCGCGGATGCGGGCCAACATCGGCATCCGGCGCCGGCTCGCCCCCCTCCTGGAC
>NZ_JBHYVA010000771.1:0-3786 GCF_042750055.1 Streptomyces sp. NPDC059456 | reverse complement strand
TTTCAGGGGGGCACCGGTGGGCTTCGCCGCCGCGGCGCCGGAGGCGGCGGCCGCGGCCGGGGCAGGGGCGGGGGCGGCCGCATCCGCCTTCGTGTCCGCCGACGGCCCGCAGCCCGCGAGGACCAGCGCACCCGCCGCGAGCGCGAGACCCGCTCCGCGCAGGTTCCGGTGACGTTCCATGGACGACCCCTCCCGACATGCCGATCCACCACCTCGCAGATGCAAGGTGACCGGCCCCCTGGTGGCGAAAATGCCGTGCGCAACATACAGGAAGACCTGCATCTGCCCCAGGCTGCGCGAACCGCCCTGGCGCATCGCCCGAAGCGGCCCGCCGCAACCCCCGGAAAACGGCCCGGACCCTTGGCGGAAACACCCGGGCCGGCCGGGAATTCGGGGCCGGCGGAGCCGGCGGCGATGATGGGGACCCGCGTACGGATCAGTACGGACCACCCGGTACACGAAGCAGGAGCACCGCCCATGGCACGTCGGGTACACCAGCCACTGGAGAACCAGGAGTTCGACTTCATCCTCGGGATGGCCGAGGGGCCGGTTCTCGCCTACTTCGTCGGGACGTGGCCCAAGGCCCTGGAGCCCTGCCGGGCGATGGACGCGCTCGTGGCCGAGGCGGCCGAGGAGTACGGCCCGCGGCTGACCGCCGTCCGCACCGACATGACCCGCTGCCCCGGGCCGACCAGGCGTTTCGAGGTGGCCGGGGCGCCCACCGTGGTCCTCGTGAAGGAGGGCGCCGCCGTGGCGAGCCACGCCGGGGCGATGAGCCGCGCGGAGCTCCGGGAGTTCCTGGAGGCCCATCTCTGAGCGCTCCGGCGGCCCGTGGGCCGCCCGGGTCCAAAGTGGGCTATCTGGCCGAAACTGGCATAGGTCAGATAGGTGCCTAGGGCATGTAATGGATTCCGGCGAGACGGACCCACGGAACCATGCTTACGAGGTGCTGCATGTCAGAGACCGTTGCCTTCCCCCAGGACCGAACCTGCCCCTACCACCCGCCGGCCGCCTACGATCCGCTCCGTGAGGGCAAGCCGCTCTCCCGGGTCACCCTCTTCGACGGCCGCTCGGTCTGGGTGGTCACCGGCCACGCCGAGGCCCGCGCCCTGCTCTCCGACGGACGCCTGTCGTCCGACCGGCGCAACGAGGCCTTCCCCTCTCCCACGAAGCGGTTCAAGGGGCTGCAGAACCGCCGCACGGCGCTGCTCGGCGTCGACGACCCCGAGCACAACGCCCAGCGCCGGATGCTCATCCCGAGCTTCACCCTCAAGCGGACCGCGGCCCTGCGGCCCGCCATCCAGGAGACCGTGGACCGGCTGATCGACGAGATGGTCGCCCGGGGCCCGCGGGCCGAACTGGTCAACGACTTCGCCCTGCCCGTCCCCTCGATGGTGATCTGCTCCCTGCTCGGAGTCCCGTACGCGGACCACGAGTTCTTCGAGGCCGAGTCGCGGCGGCTGTTGCGCGGGCCGGAGCTCGCCGACGTGGAGGACGCCCGGGACCGGATCAACGGCTACCTGGCCGATCTGATCGAACGCAAGCGCACCGACCGGGGCGACGGGCTGCTGGACGAGCTCATCGCCACCCGCCTGGAGACCGGTGGGACCGATGTCGAGGAGCTGGTCTCCCTGGCCGCGATCCTGCTGGTCGCGGGCCACGAGACCACCGCGAACATGATCTCGCTCGGTACGTTCACCCTGCTGCGTCACCCGGAGCAGCTGGCCGAGCTGCGCGCCGACCCCTCGCTGATCACGGTGGCGGTGGAGGAGCTGATGCGGTTCCTGTCGATCGCGGACGGGATGCTCCGGGTGGCCACCGAGGACATCGAGGTCGGCGGGGAGACCATCCGCGCGGACGACGGGGTGGTCTTCTCCACCTCCGTGATCAACCGGGACGCGGCGGTGTTCGAGGAGCCGGACGCACTGGACTGGCACCGCTCCGCCCGCCACCACGTCGCGTTCGGTTTCGGCATCCACCAGTGCCTCGGGCAGAACCTGGCCCGGGCCGAGATGGAGATCGCCCTGGGGACGCTGTTCGAGCGGCTGCCCGGACTGCGGCTGGCCGCCGACCCGGACCGCATCCCGTTCCGACCCGGCGACACCATTCAGGGCATGGTCGAACTCCCCGTGGCATGGTGAGGGGCATGTCGCCACAGCGCATCGACATCGACACGGCCGTCTGCATCGGCGCCGGGCAGTGTGCCCTGACGGCGCCGGACGTGTTCACGCAGGACGACGACGGCTTCAGCCAGGTGCTCCCGGGCCGGGAGGACGGCAACGGCAGCCCACTGCTGCGCGAGGCCGCCCGCGCCTGCCCGGTCGCCGCCATCAGCATCCGGGAGGCACCGACGGAGTAGCGGCGCGGGCGGAGCAGCGGCGCGGGCGGAGCCGCCGTCCGCCACCGCCGCGCGGGAGCCCGTACGGCTCAGAACAGGGCGACGGCCCGGCGCTCCAGCTCCAGCGAGCGGTCCACCTGTTCGGCGCACTCGTCGAACAGGGTCCGCCGCCGGGCCGCGTCGGCGTCCGGCTCGGCCGTACGGGCCAGGTCCGCGAGGCGTGACCAGTGCCGGGCGGAGTCCCGCAGGAGGGCGGCCGCCTCCGGCCGTCCGGCGAGGTCGAGGAAGTCGGCGTACAGCGGCCGGGTGGCGCCCGGGGCGGTCCACTCCTCCTCCAGGCAGGCGTACAGCCGTCCGGTGCCGGCGCGGAAGAGCTCCGCGGAGCCGCCGAAGCGGCGTTCCCAGCCCGTCGCGGCGGTCCGGTCGCGCAGCTGCGCGGCCAGCTTCTCCATGCCGGTGAAACCGAAGTTGACGTCGAAGTGGTTGCCGAGCACCGGCCCGGTGAGGCGGGCGGCGGTCGCGGCGATCGCCCCCTCCACGTCCGGCTCGTCCTCGGGCGGCCCGGTGGGCACGATCAGCTGGTGGCGGCCCTTGCGGTGCGCGGTCCACGCCGCACCGAACTCCTCGCGGTCGATCCGGTACGGGGCCTTTGCGCCGTCCTCGATCAGCAGGTCGTCGCCGTCGTACCCGGCGATGACGACGGTGTGCGGGTCGGCGCCCGTCAGCTCGGCGTCGGCGTCGGCCTCGTGCCAGGGCAGCGAGGACCGGTCGACGACGCAGAAGGCGGGCTGACCGCCGTCGAGCGCGGCACGCACCCTGCCCCAGCGGGGCTTGGTGGCGCGCGTGGCGTCGTAGGGGATGTGCAGGCGCCGCAGCGCGACCTGCACCCAGGGCTCGGGATGGGCCTGCGCGACGATCGTCGCGATGGGCGCCCGGCCGGCGTACTCGAACACGAAGTACATGAAGCCGATCCCGCCGGCCAGGCCCGCGATCAGCTCCTCGTCGTGGGCGCTGCCCAGGGCGTGGCGGATCAGGGAGGCCTCGCGGTGGCGTCCGGTCCCGAAGTCTTCG
The DNA here is from genome assembly GCF_042750055.1 of Streptomyces sp. NPDC059456. Taxonomy (NCBI): domain Bacteria; kingdom Bacillati; phylum Actinomycetota; class Actinomycetes; order Kitasatosporales; family Streptomycetaceae; genus Streptomyces; species Streptomyces sp. NPDC059456. Next base: position 377 of record NZ_JBHYVA010000771.1, on the reverse strand, counting down.
TACACGAGCACAGTCATGCGATCAGCCTATCCGTGCACACTCCATGGACCCGACGGCGACTTCCTGTACAGTTGTCCAGGAAATCAGGTCTAGGGAGGTTGCCCCGTGCACACGGTCGCTCAGGTCCTCATCGGCGTCGTCGGCGCTCTGCACGTGTACTTCCTGGTGCTGGAGATGTTCCTGTGGCAGCGGCCGCCCGGCCGGGCCCTGTCGGGCTTCGACGAGGAGCTCGCGCGCCGCACCGCACCGCTCGCCGCCAACCAGGGCCTCTACAACGGCTTCCTGGCCGCCGGACTCGTCTGGTCGCTGGTCATCGACTCGCTCGCCACACAGATCTTCTTCCTCGTCTGCGTGATCGTCGCCGGGCTGTACGGGGC
>NZ_JBHYVA010000770.1:0-3787 GCF_042750055.1 Streptomyces sp. NPDC059456 | reverse complement strand
TCCTGTCCGGCCGCCGCTGCCTGTCGTATTGCTATGCCCACCTCATCCCGGCCTTGGAGTTCGACCCGCTCCGGCGTCAGCGAGGGGGCCCGGCGGCGCTGGTTGTCGACCCACGTACCGAGCCGCAGCTCAATATCGCGCTGCGCATTGCCGCCGTCTCCGCCCACGGTGATCGTCTCGATGTGCTTCCGGGGGACGGTGAGGTGGCCTTCGCGTGCGAAGTACTGGGCTGCGGCTGTGCGGTGCATGGCCCACTTGTCGGCCTGGCTGGTTCGGGGCTTCGGTTTCTCGTCCTCGCTGGCGGGAGTGATGTCGAGGATCTGCTCGCACATCCACTGCTGCACGGGGGGCCATTGTTCGGTCACGAGCATGGAGCGCAGTTGCCCGACCTGCCCGAGAGTCCACCACCGGCCGGCACTCGCCCGTGGCACCGCGCCGTATGGGCTCGTTCCGCCGCGAAGGTGTGCCTCACCGTTGACTATCCAGGACCGGTGGCCTTGACTGCTCAGCCAGTCCAGGAACTCTGCTTCGGTGCCGCCTTGCTCGGGAGGACCTGGCGGATCCAGAAGGTGTTACCTGTGGTGCTAGGAGCCGTGATGCGGTCCGAGAGCTCGCGGAGGAGCGCCGACTTGCCGCTGTTGTTTGGCCCGATGAACAGCGTCATCCCGTTCTCAGGGGGAGCGACGACTGTGCCGTCGATCAGCGTGATTTCGGAGACGGCAAAGGAGACTGCCATGGGACCCCCAGCCCTGTCGGCACTACGTCACTGTGGGTGCAACTGGTGCAGCAGCCTAACGGCACAGGGGCACACGGTGGCGTGGCTTTTGCTGGTTGCAAGAGCAGTGTCGGTGACGTCCACGCAGACGACCTGGTAGGGGGCGCAGATGCCCCGGTCGATGGCCTCAGAGAGGGACCGGGTGCAGCAGCGGCTGCCGAACGGGCCGTTGGGGTCGTCGTCCATGCTCGCGACCAGTTCGCCGGGGGAGCCGGTCTCGCCCTCGTCGTCTCCAAGCTGCCACATCCGGGGTGTGGCCGTCATGTACAGCCGGCGCAGCGAAGGGATGCGGGTGTTGTCGTGGACGGATGCCCAGGGCTTCCCGATCCGGCCAGACGTCCGGTGCGCTTCGTCCACGACGATCAGGTCCCAGGCAGCGAGACCGGACTGGTGCGCCTTCTCGAGCGTGCCCAGGCCGAGGGAGGGGTACGTGGCGTAGACGGTGACCTTGTCCAGGACCCGGGTCCACTCCACCGGCTCGTTCACGTCCGTGGTGTTGGGGAAGGAGACCTCCTCGCCCTGGAGCGAGGACACCCCGATCAGCGGGCGCCGGCGGCCGCCCTCACGCCACGCGGCCTCGGTTTGGGCGAGCAAGTCCAGCGAGGGTGCGAGGGCCAGCACCCGGTCCGCGTGGAGCTCCTCGCCGCTGCGCACTGCTACGCGGGTCTTCCCGGACCCGGTCGCCATGATCACTTGGGTACGTCGGCCCCGCTCCGCCGACGGTGGCGCCGGGGGATGATTCGAGGGCGCGCAGGATCGCGCTGACGGCTTCCCGCTGATGCGGGCACAGGGACTGGGTCACGCCGTGCCTCCCCCGGCTGCTCGCGGGGAGGGGGGCGCTGTCTGCCCCGCCGCAGCCTTGCGGCGTCGGCGGAGTTCGCGTTGGGCCTGGGCGCGGGCGCATTCGCGGGTGCAGTACTTGGTGCCGCTGGTGCGGTTTTGCCCGTACTCGGAGCGGCCGCGCTGGCGTACGTAGGCGCGGCGGCAGGTCTCGTTGGCGCACTCGCGGATCGTCGCGTCTTCGGCGAGGTGGTTGTAGAGCTGCAGGAACGCCACGGACAGCAGGCTGGGGTATCGGTCGGTGAGGCTGCCGATGCCGATGCTGAACGGCTTCAGCGCCCAGTTCAGCGTGCTGTGGAGGTTGCCGATTCTCAGGTCGGTCAGGAGTTCACGCAGATGGGCCAGGTCATGTGGGAAGACCTCGTCGCTGTCGGCGTTGGCGGCCCGCATCTCGGCCAGGGCCTCCTCGGTGGCTTCGGCCTCGATGAGCTCGTCGAGGCCGCCCTGACGGCGGAGGGCCAGCCAGGTGGTCACGGCTTCCTGAGCTTGCGTGACGAACAGGGTGGCGAGTTCTCCGTGGAGTGACCACGGGCCGTGCACCGGATGTTCCTGCTCCTCCAGCGCGGTGTACCGGTCGTGGTACTCGACGTCGAAGCTGAAGGAGTTGACGCTTCCGCCCAGATCCCCGTACGCGTGCATGAGGCCGGCGATGGCGTCGAGGTCGTGGGGGTCGAGGTCCATCAGCTCGCGCAGGTAGAAGTCCTCGGGCAGTGGCACCGGCGTCACTGCGGCGCGGTTGTGGACCGTCCACACGATCCACTCGCCTTCCGCCCGCGCCCGGTACAGCGGCCTCAACTCCGGCGCGGGGACCGGAGTCCCGGGCCAGAGCGTGGGACGAAAACGTGGGTCTACGTATGCCTCCATGCGGGGCATCATAACCATGAACGCGTAGCACGAAAAGGAGAACGTTCGTATCACTCACACGGAACTCGGGGGAGGGGACGCCCCAGTGACGCACTGGCAGCAACGCAAGGCGATCGGGGACGCACACGAGCAGCGGGTCGCCGCCGCACTGGAAGCGCGGGGGTGGACGGTCCAGCGCTGCGGCCAAGGCACCTACCACCCCGCCATCCAGCAGGCCTTGGCTCGCACCACCTCCGCGCTGCGCTGGTTCCCCGACCTCATCGCCGCCCGCGCCGACGAGGTCATCACCATCGACGCGAAGGACCGCATGCCCTCGACCACCTCCAACCGGTACTCGCTCAGCAACGCCGCCATCCAGGCAGGGCTGCTCTTCACCGGCATACATGCCCCCACACCGCTGTACTACGTGCTCGGAGACCTCAAGGTCCTCACCCCGGCCGAAGTCCTCCACTACACCGCGCACGCCCGCCGCGCCCATAGTGGCGCCTACCACTTCGTCAGCACCCGCCACGCCCACCACTTCGACGAGGTATTCGGATCCACGCAGACCCGCGCGGCAAGCTGACCGACCAGCGCTCCACCGCGGGACGACAGCGGACCGGACCCTGTGGGCAGCACGTTCACGGGCTCTGACATAACTTCTGTGGACCCATGGCAGTGGTCTCCGGCTCCCCGGATAAAGATTCGTCCGCAGCGAACGGTGTCTCTACTCTGAGTCGCAGCGGGAGTGCGCGCATTCCCGCAGGTTGCGGTGCCGTGGCAGAGCGGCCCATTGCGATCGACGTGGGCGAGGTCCCTCCCACGGCGACTGACGGAGACGGAGCGGACCTGCTTCCATCTGTCCGCGGGTTCAAATCCCGTCGGCACCGCAGCCGACCTGGACTTGGTCCAGCGCACGGACCGGCCGCATCGCGCCAGGTCCACAGAATTTGTGCCAGAGCCCGTTCTCGAGAACAAAGCCAGTGCCCAAAGGCTCGCGCGCGTCGGGATGCATTCACGGCGTCGCCGTCATCGGCCTGTCGCCGGGGTGTACGAGTGGGGGTACCCATAGCGTGCGGGGCATGCCTAATGTCCTGTCCGCCCGGAAACGGTCGACGCTCTTTGCCGGCTACGGAACGGACAGGACGTCGCCACCGCCGCGCATGCCGCCGGCGTCGAGGTGCGGGTGGTGTTCACGGCGGCCCGCACCGATAGGGCCCTCGCCCTGCTCCTGGCGGGCACCGACCCTGACGGAATCGGAGCCGCGGGCATCAGCGAACGCGCCGAGTACCTGCGGCTCCTCGCTCTGGGCTGCACGCCGAGCCTGGC
>NZ_JBHYVA010000769.1:0-3789 GCF_042750055.1 Streptomyces sp. NPDC059456 | reverse complement strand
TGTGGGGGGGGGGCCGCCCGCTGCGGCCGGGGGGGGGGGCCCCCTGCACCGCCCCCCCCCCCCGCGGGTGCGGCGGCGGCTCGTCCGGGCCGATCCGCCGTCCCTGCCCGCCCTCGGCCGCCGCTGGGCGGGCCATCCCGGGTACCTGGCCGCGCTGGTGAAGGAACTGCCCCGGGAGCGGCGCGAGGCGTTCCACGACGCCGTCACCGAGCACGCGCCCACTCCCGACGGGCTGATCCCCGACGCCGTCCTGGCCGTGCTCCCGCGCGAGCGCCGCCGGGCCGAGGAGCGGCGCCGTGCGGACCGCGCCCGCCGCGACGCGTGGCCGGCCGACCGGCTGCTCGAAGCGGTCTCCCGCCTTCCGGTCGAGGAGGCCCGGCCGGAACTCGTGGCCGCGACACGGCGTTCCGACGCCGACATCCGCCGGGCGGGCTGGGTCCGGCTCGTCGAGAACGCGGTCCGCGCACGCGACGCCGCGGCGCTGGGCGAGGTGCTCGCACTGATGACGGGCCGGCTGCGCAACGACCGCGACCCCGTGCGCTGCGCCGCACTCGGGGCGCTGGCCGCGGTGCCGGTGCCGCTGCTGGCCCCCGGGGCGTCGGTCGCCTGCCTGGACCGGATCGCGGCGGACGCGCTGGAGGCCCCGGACTGCTCCGCCGAGACGCGCCGGGCCCTGCTGCGGCTGGTGCAGGGCGTACTGGAGAGCCCGGCGGCGGGCCCCGCACCGCTCGACTGGGCGCTGCGCACCCTCCACGAGGTCACCGTCCGCACCGGGCGCCTCGCGTTCGCCGCGCCGCGGGGCGATCTGCCGCGTGGCCGGGAACGGCTCGTCTTCGACGCCCTGCGGCCCTGGCTGGAGGTTCGCGCGGCCAAGGACGACCACCAGCCGCTGGTCGCGCTCGCTGACTGCCTCGGGGACCGCGGCCGCCGTGTGCCGGAGCTCCGGCGGATGCTCGACGAGGCCCGCCGGCGGTGCACCGACGCGCTGTTCCCGCAGCTCGTCCGGATCTGGCTCGCGGACCCGGCGACGCGCCGCGCGCGGGTGGCCGAGGTGCTGGAGCAGGAGCCGTCGGCGGTCGCGCTGGAGCCCGTGCTGGAGGTGCTGTCGGCGCACCGCACCGATCTCCTGGACCGCGTGCTCGCCCCGCGCCCGCCGTACGGCCGGTTCCTGCGCGAGGGCGCCGCACGGCCGCTCCCCCGCTTCGACCGGGCGGACCGCTGGACACCGCGCCAGCAGGAGGAGGCCGCCTGGCTGGCCGAGGTAGCCGTCGAGGACGGGTCCGGGGCGGTGTACGAGCGGGCCGCCGTCCTGCGGGGCGCCGCGCGGATCCCCGACCACGGGCCGGAGCTCGTACGGCGGCACGCGCGTTCGGCGGACACGCTGCTCGCGCAGACCGCGCTCGCCGCGTCGGCCCGGACGGCGGAACCGGCCGTGTTCCTGCCCGAACTGCTCGCGCACGCGGGCGACGACCACGCGCGCGTCGCGGTGTACGCCGCCGGTCGGGCCGCTGCGGGCACCCGGCCGTCCCGGCTCGCGGAGTTGCTGGACGCGCTGTCGGGGTCGTCCTCGGGCGTCAAGGTGACCAGCCGCAAGGAGGCGGCCCGGCTGACCGTGCGGTTCCTGCCGGCCCGGCGGGCCGCGGCGCTGCTGGGACGGATCGCCGGGGACCCGGACGGCCATCCCGACGTGGTGACCGCCGCCGTGGGCCTCGCGATCGGGCTGCTGGAGACCGGGGAGGTCTGGGACCTGCTGGAGACGGCCGCGGCGAGCGGTACCGAGGAGGCGGGGACGGTCCTCGTGCTCGTCCAGCCGCTGCGGGTGGCGGACCGCCACCGGCCGCGCTACGCCCGCCTGGTGGCGCTCCTCGCCGCCTCCGGGCACCGGACCGTGGCCGACCGGGCGATCGCCGCGCTGCCGGGCTGGGTCGCCTACGCGCCCGAGGCGGCCGATCCCGTACGGCTGGCGGTCTGCGACCTGGCACCGCACCCGGGGTGGAAGGCCGCGGCGACGGCGCTGGAGAAGATCGCCGGTTCACGGCTGCCGCACCCGGTCGGCGGCGGTGGGCCCGGCAGTCAGTTCCACGCTGCCGTGGAGGAGCTGCTGGCCGTCGTACGGTCCGGTGACGACCCGGAGGCCGAGCCCGAGCGGGACCTGCCGGCCCTCCAGCGGGTCCGGTTCCTCTGCCAGAACCTCGCCCCGGAGCACCACGTGCTGCGCGCGGGCCTGGTACGGCAGCTCGCCGGCGAACCGGCCCTGGCCACGACCCGCGTGGCGCTGCTGCGGCGTGCGGTCGACCTGCGCGCCGAGCTTCCGGTGCTGCGGGCGGCGCTGGACGATCTCGTGGCCGCCCACGAGGGCCGGCCCGGGCTGGCGGTCGCGACGGCGAACGCCCTGCGCGACGGGAACCTGCACGGCGACCGGGTGGGGGACCCGGAGGTGGTCCTGGAGGCCGTACGCGCCCTCGCGGGGGACGGGGCCCGGGTGCCGGGCCTGTTCGCGGTCGCGCTCACCACGGCCGTGGGGCGGCGCCTGGGCTGGCCGCCGCAGTGGCGGGCGATGCTGCGGGAGCTGAGGCGGCACGCGGAGACGGAGGTACGGGACGCAGCACTCGGGGCGGTCACGCACCACGAGTGACGGCCGTCCGGCGGCCCGGAGACCCACACCCCATCCGGACCGATCATCACATTGCGGTCCATGACATCCTGTGACGTCACAACTCGCCGGGCGGAATCGGCGGACGTCCGGGAAATATGGGGAAGGTCGATGAGGCTCTGCTTCCTGGTGGAGGAGCACTACCGCCACGACGGCATGCCGAACGAGGTGATCCGGCAACTGACGGCGTGGGGGCACCGGGTGGACGTCGTGCGGCCCGGCGGTTCGCTGCTGCGGATGAATGAGGCCGTGGCCTCGGGCACGCACGACGCCTGGGTGCTCAAGACCGTGTCGGGCGGTCCGGGGCTGACCCTGCTCGAAGCCGCGGCCGCGGCCGGCATGACGACCGTCAACGACGCCCGCTCGATCCGGGGCGTCCGGGACAAGGCGCTGGCCGCGGCCATCGGACGGACCCGGGGGCTCCCGATGCCGCCGACGTACGCCGCGGCGCAGCCGGAACTGCTGCGGGAGATTCCGGCGGCGGAGTACCCGCTCGTCGTCAAGCCCGCGGACGGCAGCTCCGGGCGGGCCGTGCACCTGGTGTCGTCGCCCGCCGGGCTCGAAGCGGTGCTCCCGGCGCTGGCGGGCGAGCACATGCTCATCGCGCAGCCCTACGTGGCCAACTCGGGCACCGACATCAAGGTGTACGCGGTCGGCGGCGAGCTGTTCGCCACCGAGCGCTGCTCGCCGCTGCACCCCGATCCGGCGGTGCGGGAGCGGCGGGTGCCGCTGTCGGCCGAGGTCGCGGCGATCGCCGCGCAGGTGGGTGCGGTGTACGGGCTCGACCTGTACGGCGTGGACGTGCTGCTGGGCCCCGACGGGCCGGTCGTGGTGGACGTGAACGACTTCCCGAGCTTCCGTCAGGTCCCGGACGCGGCGGCCCGGGTGGCGCGGGCCGTCCTGGATCTGGCGGGCGCGGGCAGCGCGACGGCGGCCGGCTGCCACCCCCGGGCCCAGGGCCTGCCGGTGTCGATCCCGGCGCAGGGGGCCACGGCCGCGCGGGCCGGGGAGGTGGCCCTGTGAGGGTCTGCCTGGTCACGCCGGAGCCCGGCCATCCGCTGCTGGCCGCCGCGGCGGCGCTGCTCGAAGCCGCCGGGCACCGGGTGGAGTCGCGGGATACCGGGGCGGCGGGCGGG
>NZ_JBHYVA010000768.1:0-3789 GCF_042750055.1 Streptomyces sp. NPDC059456 | reverse complement strand
GCCCGCCCCGCCCTCCCGTCCCGCCCGCCCGTCCCGTTCGGCCGTCCCGTTCGGCCGGTCGGGTGACCGGGCAACGACCGCCCGGCGCCCATAAGATTGCCCAGGAAAGTCCGGTTAGCCGACCCGCTTCCCCCAGGGAGAATCCCTATGCCAGGCGCCATATACGCCGAAGGCCTGGTCAAGACCTTCGGCGAGGTACGGGCACTGGACGGCGTGGACCTCGACGTCCCCGAAGGCACCGTGCTGGGCCTCCTCGGCCCCAACGGCGCGGGCAAGACCACGACCGTGCGCGTTCTGACCACCCTCCTCCAGCCCGACAGCGGCAGGGCCGTCGTCGCCGGGATCGACGTCCTGCGGCACCCCAACGAAGTCCGCCGCGCGATCGGCCTGTCCGGCCAGTTCGCCGCCGTCGACGAGTACCTCACCGGCCGCGAGAACCTCCAGATGGTCGGCCGGCTGTACCAGATGTCCGGCAAGGCGGCGAAGGCGCGGGCCGGCGAACTGCTGGAACGGTTCAACCTCGCCGACGCCGCCGACCGCACCGCGAAGACGTACTCGGGCGGCATGCGCAGGCGCCTGGACCTCGCGGCCGCACTCGTCGTCCGCCCGCCCGTGATGTTCATGGACGAGCCGACCACCGGCCTCGACCCGCGCAACCGCCAGCAGCTCTGGGACGTCATCCAGGAGCTCGTGGCCGGCGGCACCACCCTGCTGCTCACCACCCAGTACCTGGAGGAGGCCGACCACCTCGCGCACGACATCTGCGTGGTCGACCACGGCAAGGTCATCGCCCGCGGCACCTCCGACCAGCTCAAGGCCCGGACCGGCGGGGAGCGCGTCGAGGTCGTGGTCCACGAGCGCGACCACATCCCCGAGGCCCGCACCGTGCTCGCGGGCTTCGGCAAGGGCGAGACCACCGTCGAGGAGCACACCCGCAAGCTGACCGTCCCGGTCACCGGCGGCGCCAAGCTGCTGGCCGAGGTCATCCGCGAGCTCGACGCGCGCGGCATCGAGATCGACGACATCGGCCTGCGCCGGCCGACCCTCGACGACGTGTTCATCTCCCTCACCGGCCACGCGGCCGCCCTGGCCGAGGAGGAGCACGGCGAGACCGGTCCGGGGGACGGCAAGGCCCGCCGCGGCCGCAAGGCACAGGCCCAGGCGCAGGCGCAGGCCCAGGCGCCGGGACCGGCGCCGGGACCGGAATCGGCACCGGCATCGAAGGAGGCGGCGGAGTGACCACCAGCTCCCCGACCCCGCAGCTCGCGGCCCCCCGCCCGCGCGGCGGCGTCGTCCAGAGCGTCAACGACTCCCTGGTCATCGCCAAGCGGAACCTGATCCGGATGTCCCGGATCCCCGAAATGATCATCTTCGGGATCATCCAGCCGGTCATGTTCGTCGTGCTCTTCAGCTACGTCTTCGGCGGCTCGATCAGCGTCGACGGCAGCACCTCGCCCGCCGCCTACCGCGAGTTCCTGATGGCCGGCATCTTCGCCCAGACCGTCACCTTCGCCACGGCCGGCGCCGGCGCGGGCATCGCGGACGACATGCACAAGGGCCTGATCGACCGCTTCCGCTCACTGCCGATGGCCCGCGGCGCGGTCCTGACCGGCCGCACCCTCGCCGATCTCGTCCAGACCAGCTTCACCCTGGTCATCCTGGCCGCGGTCGCCCTGCTGGTCGGCTGGCGCACCCACACGAGCGTCGCCGAGGTGCTCGCGGGCTTCGCCCTGCTGCTCCTGCTCGGCTACGCCTTCTCCTGGATCGGCGCGCTGATCGGCCTGTCGGTGCGCACCCCCGAGGCGGCCACCTCGGGCGGGCTGATCTGGCTCTTCCCGCTGACGTTCATCTCGAACGCCTTCGTCCCCTCCGACAACATGCCGACGTTCCTGCGGACCCTCGCGGAGTGGAACCCGTTCAGCGCCACCGTCCAGGCGGCCCGTGAGCTGTTCGGCAACCTCCCGCCGGGGTACGAGGCCCCCGCGGCCTGGCCCATGCAGCATCCGGAGCTCGCGTCGGTCCTGTGGTCCGTGCTGATCGTCGTGGTCTTCCGGACGCTCTCCGTCCGGAAGTACCGCTCGGCGGCCGTCTAGACGCCTGCGCGGGGCGGGCGGGCACGGGAAAGCCCCCGCCGGATCCTTCCGGCGGGGGCTTTCGCGATGTCCTGGCGGACCGGGGTGATCAGCCGGTGAACGGCTTGACGTCGAGGATCTTGACCGAGGCCTTCTTGCCGTTCGGCAGCTCGTACTCGGCGTCCTCGCCGATCTTCTTGCCCATCACGCCGGTGCCCAGGGGCGACTGCGGGGAGTAGGTCTCGAAGTCCGAGGACGCGTACTCGCGCGAGGCGAGCAGGAACGACATCGTGTCGTCCTCGTCGCCGTCGAAGGCGATCGTGACGACCGTGCCGGGCGCGACCTCGCCGTCGGAGGCGGGTGCGGTGCCGACCTTGGCGTTCTCCAGGAGCTGCGTCAGCTGGCGGACGCGGAGCTCCTGCTTGCCCTGCTCCTCCTTGGCCGCGTGGTAACCGCCGTTCTCTCGCAGGTCGCCCTCCTCGCGGGCGGCAGCGATCTTGGTGGCGATCTCCGTGCGTGCGGGACCAGAGAGGTAGTCCAGCTCGGCCTTCAGCTGGTCGTACGCCGCCTGGGTCAGCCAGGTGACGCTCTCGCTCGTCTGGGTCACGGGTGCTCCTCGTCGGTACAGGGGACTACAAAGCCGCCAGCGGCGGGCGAAACCACGAGCCTAACAATTCGGGAAGAAAAGGGGGAGGACACCATGTGTATGAAGTGTGTCATTGGGCCGGTGAGCAGGAAAGAGATCAGTTTGGCGCGGGCGTGGTGCCCGCCGCCTGGCAGCCCACCAGTTCGATCATCGTGGCCCGGCCGGTGGTCTTCAGCGAGAGCATCTCGTCCAGGCGCGTGCCCTTCTGCGCGAAGGTGAAGTCGGCCCGGCCGACCTCGGCGTGGTCCGCGTCCTGGGAGCTCAGGGTGCACACCCCGGTGACCCCGGCGTCCTTGCGCACCTCCAGGTGCACCTTCACCTCGGAGGCCGAGACCACCTGGAACTTGATCACCTCGGCGCTGACGCTCTGACCGGCCACGTAGTCCCAGCCGATCCAGCCGACCAGGCCCAGCAGCCCGACGCCCAGCACCGACCCGACGATCTTGAGTTTCCGGTCGGCACGCTCGTCCGCGGACCGGCCGTACCGGCCCTCGGGGAGCCCCTCGCGCACCGCGCTCATTGATCGTTCCTTTCGGAGGGCCGGAGTCCACAATCCCGGGGGCAGCCCCGGAATTTTTCCACCCCCCGATTCGGTCACTATAGGAGGCGTATGCCCTGACGACTCAAAGAGGATCCTGTCTTGACCGAGCAGCTTCGACTGATGGCCGTCCATGCCCACCCCGACGACGAGTCGAGCAAGGGCGCGGCCACCATGGCCAAGTACGTGTCCGAGGGGGTTCCCGTGCTGGTGGTGACCTGCACGGGGGGCGAGCGCGGCTCGATCCTCAACCCCAAGCTCCAGGGTGACAAGTACATCGAGGAGAACATCCACGAGGTCCGCGCCAAGGAGATGGACGAGGCCCGCCAGATCCTCGGCATCGAGCAGGAGTGGCTCGGCTACGTCGACTCCGGCCTCCCGGAGGGCGACCCGCTGCCCCCGCTGCCCGAGGGCTGCTTCGCCCTCGAAGACGTGGACGAGGGGGGGGGCGGCCGGGGGGCGATGATACGCGCCGGCGCGGCGCCGGGGGGGTCCCCGGGCGACGAGTGGGTCGGGGGGCCCCCCCCCGCCCC
>NZ_JBHYVA010000767.1:0-3814 GCF_042750055.1 Streptomyces sp. NPDC059456 | reverse complement strand
ACCCCCCCCCCCCCCACACCCGCGATCTCATGGGGTCTCGTGGGCTCGGTGTTGTGTATAAGCCACCGCTGCCGGCCGGCGGGCGCGGGGCCGGAAGGACGGAGCGGAGGGGGTGCGTGGTCCGGTGGGATCAGAGGGTCGCGGCCGCGTTCTTGATGGCCGTGGCGAACGTGGAGACCTCGCTGTAGACGCCGGGGTAGCCGGGGCGGGCGCAGCCTTCGCCCCAGCTGACTATGCCGACCTGGATCCAGGCGTTGTTGTTGTCGCGGCGGAACATGGGGCCGCCGGAGTCGCCCTGGCAGGTGTCGACGCCGCCCTGGTCGAGGCCGGCGCAGATCTCGTCGCCGGGGACGAGGTCGCTGCCGTAGGCGCTCTGGCATGCGGCGTCGGAGACGAAGGGGACGGTGGCCTTGAGGAGGTAGCGCTGCTGGCCGCCGCCTTCGCGGGCGGCGCCCCAGCCGGCGATGGTGAAGGTGCCGTTGTCGAAGGCCTTGGTGTCGGCGATCTTGAGGGTGGGCAGGTTGATGGGCTTGGCCAGTTTGATGAGGGCCCAGTCCTTGCCCTTGCCGTTGTAGCCGGGGGCCTGGAGCACCTTGGTGGACTTGACCTTGACGGCGCCGGAGCTGTTGAGGTCGACGACCCCGGCGGTGGCGGTGATGGAGGTGTTGTTGCCGGAGCCGTTCACGCAGTGGGCGGCGGTGAGGACGATCTGCTGGGTGTAGAGGGCGCCGCCGCAGCCCATGGAGAGGCGGACCATGAAGGGGAATTCGCCCTGGGCGGCGCGGGTGCCGCCGACGACGGGGGCCTGGGAGGCGTTCGCGGCGCCGGGCTGGAGGCTGACGGCGGCGAGGGCCACGGCGCCTACGGCGAGGGTGCGCTTGATGAGTGCGGCAAGGGTGGACACGGTCGGCACACTGCCTTTCGTGGGGGGTGGGGCCGTGCGCGTCATCGGGTGAATGACACGTACATGTCACACCTCCGCCGCGCCGGGCATCAAGGACGCCTTTTCGGACAAGCTGCGGCGCGGAGGCCGGCATGACGCGGGGCGGCCGGCGCGACAGCCCGATCGAGCACGGATTCCCCCATCTCGACACCGTCCGCGCGGCGGTCACCGCACTGTTCCGGCGGCTCTCGTACGAGGGGATCCGGGCCTACGGCACGAGCTTCGCGCCCGCCGACGCCGCCTTCTCCCCCGCCGACGACCTCCACCTCGGCGCCCACCGCGTGGCCTCGGCGGTCGTCCGTGCGCTGCGGCTGCCCGACGCCCGGATGGTGGTCTGCTTCCGGCCGCTGGAGCAGGCCGCCACCGTGGAACTGACCGCCGGCCCGGAGTACTTCATCGAGGTCAACGACCGCTTCCGCACCCACCGCCGCGACCTGGCTGCCGCCCTGGCGCACGAGGTCACCCACGTCCTGCTGCACCGGCTGGACCTGCGCTTCCCCTCCACCGCCGACAACGAGATCCTCACCGACACCGCCGCCGCCTACCTGGGGACCGGCTGGCTGCTCCTCGACGCCTACCGCGAGGACGCACTCACCCACCAGAAGCTCGGCTACCTCACCCCCGAGGAGTTCGGCTACGTCCTCGCCCGGCGCGCCCTGCTGCTCGGCGAGGACCCGTCCGCGTGGTTCACCAGCCCGCAGGCGTACGAGGCGTACGTGCGCGGCCGCGCGCTCGCCGAGCAGGAGCTGCGCCGGGCCCCCCTGGCGGCCGCGGACCGGGCGCAGCGGCGCCGCGACGCCCGGGACCGGCGGGCGGGCGCCGCCGCGCCGGGGGCCTCGTACCGCTTCGAGCAGCAGCCGGACGGGACCCGGGTGAGCTTCCCGTGTCCGGTGTGCGGGCAGCGGCTGCGGCTGCCGGTGCGCGGGCCGGTGCGGGCCCGGTGCGGGCTGTGCCGCACGGTGCTGGACTGCGACACCTGAGCGGCGCCGGATTCCGGGCGGAACATGTTGGGTGACTGCGGTTCGGCGCGTGGGAGGAGTGGGTAGTGATACCTCATCGCACGAGTGCAGGACACCGGTCCCGACCTCCCGCCAGGGGGCCGGGGCCGTTTGCGTGGGGCGCCCGCGCGGCCGCGGGTCCGGCCCCGGCCGCCGGGCCGGCACCGGGCACTGCCGGGCAGGGCGGTCCGGGCCGGCTTCCGGCGCCGTGGTCAGCCGGCGCCGTGGTCAGCCGGCGCCGTGGTCAGCCGGCGCCGTAGACCGGGTGCGGGGGTTCGGATTCCGCGAGGAGTTTGACGGCCGCCTCGCCCGCCTCGGCCGGGGTCCAGCGCGCTCCGCGGTCGGCCGTCGGGCCCGGGCGCCAGCCTTCCATCACCGTGATCCGGCCGCCCTCCGCCTCGAAGACCCGGCCCGTGACCCCCGCCGAGGCGTCCGAGCCCAGCCACACCACCAGCGGCGAGACGTTCTCCGGGGCCATCGCGTCGAAGGCCCCCTCCCCCGGCTGCGCCATCGTCTCCGCGAAGGTCTGTTCCGTCATCCGGGTCCGGGCCGCCGGGGCGATCGCGTTGACCTGGACCCCGTACCGGGCCATCTCCGCCGCCGCTACCAGCGTCATGCCGAGGATGCCGGCCTTGGCCGCGCTGTAGTTGCCCTGCCCGACCGAGCCCAGCAGGCCCGCCCCCGAGGAGGTGTTGACCACCCGCGCCGCCACCGTCCGGCCCGCCTTGGCCTCGGCCCGCCAGTGGGCCGCCGCGAACTTCAGGGGCAGGAAGTGCCCTTTCAGGTGCACCCGCATCACCGCGTCCCAGTCCGCCTCCTCCAGGTTCACCAGCATCCGGTCGCGCAGGAAACCGGCGTTGTTGACCAGCGTGTCCAGCCGGCCGAATGCCGAAAGGGCCGCCCCGATCAGCGAGGACGCGCCCTCCGGCGAGGCGATGTCCTTGCCGTGCGCCACCGCCTCGCCGCCCAGCGCCCGGATCTCCGCGACGACCTGCCCGGCCGGGCTGTCCTCCCCGGGCTGCCCGTCCAGGCCCACCCCGAGGTCGTTGACCACGACCTTCGCCCCCTCCGCGGCGAAGGCCAGCGCGTGGGCCCGGCCCAGCCCCCGTCCCGCGCCCGTCACGATGACCACTCGACCTTCGGCAAGTCCCATCTCAGCTCTCCTTGTTGACCGTTGCCGCATCCAGAAATGCCGGGCGCTCCCCGCCCCCGTGCACGAGCAGGCTCGCCCCGCTGACATACCCCGCCCGGCCCGAGGCGAGAAACACCGCCGCCGCCCCGACGTCCGAGGGCTCCGCCAGCCGCCCCAGTGGAACCGTCGCGCCGACGGCCGCGATCCCCGCCTCGTCCCCGTAGTGCAGGTGCGCCAGTTCGGTCCGCACCATGCCCAGGACCAGCGTGTTCACCCGTACCTCGGGCGCCCATTCGACGGCCATGGTCCGGGCCAGGTTCTCCATGCCCGCCTTCGCCGCCCCGTATGCGGCCGTCCCGGGCGAGGGGCGGGTGCCGCTGACGCTGCCGATCATCAGCACCGAGCCGTGCGCCGCGCGCAGCTGCGGGTAGGCCGCCAGCGAGGCCGTCATCGGGGCCACCAGGTTCAGCTCGACGACCCGTGCGTGGCGCTCCGCGCCGCCCTCCCCCAGCAGCCGGTACGGGCTCCCGCCCGCGTTGTTCACCAGGCAGTCGAGCCGCCCGTACCGGCTCCCGACCTCCGCGAAGAACTCCTCGACGGCGGCCGGATCGCGCAGGTCCAGCGCGGCGGACTCGGCCGTGGGGCCCGCGCCCCCCCCCGCCACCGGAGGGCGCGGGCGGGCCGCCCCCACCGACTGCGCCACCCCACCGAACAGCGCCACCACGAGCACAGACACCCGCG
>NZ_JBHYVA010000766.1:0-3837 GCF_042750055.1 Streptomyces sp. NPDC059456 | reverse complement strand
GCCGGCACCCGCGCGTCGTGTACGCGGTACGGGGCTCCCTGTTCCTCCAAGGCGCCATGTTCGGCGCCTGCCAGGCCGGAATCGCCGCCCTCACCGCTCGTTTGGGCGTCCCCGGCCAGGCGGGCATCGTGTACGCGGCCATGGGGGTCGTCAGCGCCGCCGTGGGCCTCGCCCTCGGCGCGCTGCCCGCCCGGTTCGGGCTGCGGCTGCGCTGGCGCGCGGCCACCGGCGCCGCACTGGTGCTCTCCGTACCGCTGCTCTTCACCGACGGCCTGTGGCCGCTGTACGCGGTCGTCACGGTGCTCGGCGCCGCGTACGCCCCGCACCTGATCACCTCGTTCGCCCTCACCGAGCGGGCGGTGGAGCCGGTCCGGCTCGCCGAGTCGACGGCCTTCGCCGCCAGCTCGCTCGTGGCCGGGCAGGCCGCCGCGCTCGCCGCCTCCGGACGGCTCGCCGAGTGGTACGGGCCCGCCGGGGCCTTCGCCGTCGCCGTCGGGGCGGCCGCCTCGGCCCTGATCCTCGCGCTGACCACCCGGGTGCCGGCCGCCCGGGCGCACCCCGCCGCGCCGCGGGTCTTCATCCCGGCGCAGCAGAGCGCCTCCCCGGACCTGACCGCCGGCCCGTCGGGGCCCGCACGCCCGTCGGGGCGGCACGCCCCCTCGGGCGCGCCCGCCGCGCCCGAGGCATCCGACGCGCCCGACGCACCCGACGCGCCGGGCACGCCCGACGCGCCGGGCGCTTCGGGGCCCTCCTACGCCGGGCGCTGAAGCACCACCAGACACCGTCCCGTCAGCGCCACCCGGTCCCCGGCCGCGTACTGCGGTCCGGTGCCGGGTGGCAGTACGTCCGGCCGCGCCGTGTCCACCACGAGCCGCCACTGCGCCCCGTGCCCGGCCGGGATCGTGAACTCCTGGGGATCGGCGCCCGCGTTGAACATCAGCAGGAACGAGTCGTCGGTGATCCGCTCCCCGCGCGAGCCCGGCTCGGAGATCGCCTCTCCGTTGAGGAACACCGTCAGCGAGCGCGCGTGCTGCGCCTGCCAGTCGCGGGCCCGCATCGGCTCCCCGTGCGGGGTGAACCAGGCGATGTCGGAGAGCTCGTCGTTGGTGCCCTCGACCGGCCGGCCGTGGAAGAACCGGCGCCGCCGGAACACCGGATGGTCGCGGCGCAGCCACACCATCCGCCGGGTGAACTCCAGCAGCGAGGGGGCCGGTTTGCCCGGCTCCGGCCAGTTCACCCACGACAGCTCGTTGTCCTGGCAGTACGCGTTGTTGTTGCCGCCCTGCGAGCGGGCGAACTCGTCGCCGTGGCTGAGCATCGGCACGCCCTGCGAGAGCATCAGCGTGGCCGTGAAGTTGCGCATCTGGCGCTCGCGCAGCTCCTGGACCTCCGGGTCCTCGGTCGGCCCCTCGGTCCCGCAGTTCCAGGACCGGTTGTGGGTCTCGCCGTCCCGGTTCCCCTCGCGGTTGGCCTCGTTGTGCTTCTCGTCGTACGAGACGAGGTCGTGCAGGGTGAAACCGTCGTGGCAGGTGGTGAAGTTGATGGAGGCCAGCGGGCGGCGCCCGTCGTCCTGGTAGAGGTCCGAGGAGCCGGTCAGCCGGCCCGCGAACTCCGCCAGCGTACGCGGCTGCCCGCGCCACAAGTCCCGTACGGTGTCACGGTACTTGCCGTTCCACTCCGTCCACAGCGGCGGGAAGTTCCCCACCTGGTAGCCGCCCTCGCCCAGGTCCCAGGGCTCCGCGATCAGCTTCACCTGGCTCACCACCGGATCCTGCTGGACCAGGTCGAAGAACGAGGACAGCCGGTCCACCTCGTGGAACTGCCGGGCGAGCGTGGCGGCGAGGTCGAAGCGGAACCCGTCCACATGCATCTCGGTCACCCAGTAGCGCAGCGAGTCCATGATCAGCTGGAGCACGTGCGGGGACCGCATGAGCAGCGAGTTCCCGGTCCCCGTGGTGTCCGTGTAGTGCCGGGGATCGTCGGCGAGGCGGTAGTACGAGGCGTTGTCGAGCCCGCGGAAGGACAGCGTCGGGCCCAGGTGGTTGCCCTCGGCGGTGTGGTTGTAGACCACGTCGAGGATGACCTCGATCCCGGCCTCGTGCAGGGCCCGTACCGCCGACTTGAACTCCAGCACCTGCTGCCCGCGGTCACCGGAGGCGTAGCCGTTGTGCGGGGCGAAGAACCCGATCGTGTTGTAGCCCCAGTAGTTGCTCAGCCCGTCGTCGACCAGCCGGTGGTCGTTCACGTACTGGTGCACCGGCATCAGCTCCAGGGCCGTCACCCCGAGCTTGGTCAGGTGCCCGATGACCGCCGGATGGGCCAGCGCCCCGTACGTGCCGCGCAGCTCCTCGGGCAGGTCGGGGTGACGCATGGTCAGCCCCTTGACGTGCGCCTCGTACAGCACCGTGTGGTGGTACTCGTGACGCGGCGGGCGGTCGTTGGCCCAGTCGAAGTACGGGTTCACCACGACCGAACTCATCGTGTGCGGGGCCGAGTCCAGGTCGTTGCGCGAATCCGGCCGGCCGAAGTGGTAGCCGTACACCTCCTCGCCCCAGTCGACGCTCCCGGCGATGGCCCGCGCGTACGGGTCCAGCAGCAGCTTCGCCGCGTTGCAGCGCAGCCCGCGCTCCGGTTCGTACGGCCCGTGCACGCGGAAGCCGTAGCGCTGCCCGGGCATCACCCCGGGCAGGTAGGCGTGCCGCACGAAGGCGTCGGTCTCGCGCAGTTCGACGGCCGTCTCCGAGCCGTCGTCGTGGAGCAGACACAGTTCGATGCGTCGGGCGGCCTCGGAGTAGACCGCGAAATTGGTGCCGGCGCCGTCGTACGTGGCGCCGAGCGGATACGCCTGTCCCGGCCAGACCTGCATGGATACGGCTCTTCCCCTCGGTGTCGCATTGCTGTTCGGTGCTGATCCGGCGTGGACCACGTCTCTGCCAGATCTTCCCCGAAAGTGGGCCCCCACGCGGGGACTTGGGATGCTCCTACCGGGTGACCCGGAGAGCTGATATGCGGGTCAGCGGACTATGCGGGCATCCGATAATGGGTCAACGGACCACCGGTGTAAGGGCCATCGGGCTGCACCGGGCGCCGAGCTCGGAGTACCCTTCCGTGATCACTTGGAGACGGGCGTCCAGACGCAGAAGGCGGTGCACGGGTGAGCTCGGGAGGTCTGGAGCTGCCCCCTGGTGACAGCGGTCACGAGGGCGGCCCGGCGGACGCCCCAGGAGGTGCACCCGGTGGTGCGCCCGGCGGGGTCTCCGGCGGGGTGTCGGGCGGAGCGCCCACGGGGGTGCCGGCCGGGGCGGTGTCACTGGCCCCGCCGGCGGCCGGGAGCGTGCGCGCCGGCGCCGAACTGGACTGGGGCGCGGACGCGTGGACCGAGGTCCGCACCCGCGCGCAGCGGGCCGGCCGTGCGTACATCTGGCTGAACCTGATCGAACAGCGGCTGCGCGCCGTCGTCGGCGCGGTGCTCCGGCCGATCTACGAGCCCGTGCACGGCGGCGACGACTGGGTCGTCGCGGCCGCCGGGCCCGCCGGCCAGGAGTGGGTGCAGCGCGCCGTCGCCGTCCGCGAGGTCAGCCGGCGCAAGGGCTACCTGCTGGACCCGGCCGACGACAACGTGCTGAGCTTCCTGACGCTCCCGCAGCTGCGGGAGCTCATGGTCCAGCACTGGCCGTGCTTCGAGCCGTACTTCGACGACCGCCGGGAGATCGAGCTCGCGCTCGACGAGCTGGAGGTCACCCGCAACGTGGTCTCCCGCAACCGCGCCCTGTCGCGGGCGGTGCTGGAGCAGGCGGAGCGCGCCTCGGCCCGGCTGCTGGAGGCGCTGGGCGGCGG
>NZ_JBHYVA010000765.1:0-3839 GCF_042750055.1 Streptomyces sp. NPDC059456 | reverse complement strand
CGGCCCCACCCGGCCGGGCCCGGCCCCCGGCGCGGTGGCGTCGGCGCCCGGTCGTGCGGGGGGTGCGGCCGTGGCGCCCGTCCCCGGCGGACACGCGCCACCGGCTCCGGGCGCGCCGAGGCCCCTCGGGGAGGTGCGGAGCTGGCCGCGGTCCTTCGCCGACCGGCTCACCACCCCGTTGCCCGGCATCCGCGCCTACGCACGGCTCGCCCGCGAGGGCGCCTTCCGCCCCGGCCCCGACGGGCTCCGCGGCATCCCCGACCTGCCGTACGCCCCCGCCCCGCTGCCCGCCGCAGCCCCCGGCACGCTCTGCGCCACCTGGGCGGGCCACGCCAGCTGGATCCTGCGGGTCGGCGGGCTGACCGTACTGACCGACCCCGTCTGGTCCCGGCGCATCCTCGGCACCCCGGCCCGGATGACCCCCGTCGGCGTGCGCTGGGAGGAACTGCCCCCGGTGGACGCGGTGGTGATCAGCCACAACCACTACGACCACCTCGACGCCCCCACCCTCAAGCGGCTGCACCGCCGCACCCCGCTCTTCGTCCCGGCCGGCCTGGCCCGCTGGTGCCGGCGCCGCGGCTTCACCCGGGTCACGGAGCTCGACTGGTGGGAGTCCGCGGAACTGGACGGAGTCCGCTTCGACTTCGTCCCGGCGCACCACTGGTCGAAACGGTCGCTGATCGACACCTGCCGGAGCCTGTGGGGCGGATGGGTGCTCACCGAGACCCGCGTGGGGGCCGCCGGGACGCCGAGGAAGGTGTACTTCGCGGGCGACACCGGGTACGGGCACTGGTTCGGCGAGATCGGCCGCCGCCATCCGGGCATCGAGCTGGCCCTGCTGCCGGTCGGGGCGTACGCGCCGAGGTGGTGGCTCGCCGACGTGCACGCCGACCCGGAGGAAGCGGTGCAGGCGTGCATCGACGTGGGGGCGCGGCGGATGGCGCCCATGCACTGGGGCACGTTCGTGCTGTCCGCGGAACCGGTGATGGAGCCGCTGCACCGGGTGCGGGCGGCCTGGGCCCGGGCCGGGCTGCCACGGGAGGACCTCTGGGACCTCCCGATCGGCGGCTCTCGCGCCTGGTAGCGCTCTGCGCCTCGAACGCCGGCGGGGTCGGCGGGGTCGGCGCCGGCGGGGCCGAAGGGCCGGTTCGCAGGGTCAGCGGGGGTGGAGGCGGCGCCAGAGGGCGGGGGCCGCGCTGATCAGGAGGGTCAGGGCGACCGCCAGGGCCACGCCCTTCCACGGCTCCGAGAACAGGGAGCCGCCCAGGATGCCGATCAGGCCGTACGTCGCCGCCCAGGCGAGGCAGGCCGGGGCGTCGCCACGGGCGAACCGGCGCAGCGGGAGCCGGGCCAGCAGACAGGCCAGCATCACCGGGATCCGGCCCGCCGGCACCAGCCGGGAGAGCACCAGCACCAGGACCCCGTGTTCCTCCAGCCTGCCCTGCGCCTGGGCGAGCCGTTCCGGTGTCGCCCGGCCGCGGAGGGTCTCCAGCCACCGGGAGCCGCCCCGGGACCGCACCCCCCGCTGGCCCAGCCAGTACAGCGCCAGGTCCCCGAGGAACGCGGCCACCGCCGCCACCACGAACACCAGCAGCAGCCCGAACGGCAGGGACTGGTGGAACGCCACCACCGCCGCCGTGCTCACCAGCGCCCCCGTCGGGATCACCGGAACCAGCGCCCCCAGCGCCACCAGCAGGAACAGCGCCGGGTAGCCCACCGCCTGCCGGGTCGTCTCCGGCGGCACCTGGCCGACCACCGCTGCCACCGCCGCCCCGGTCACCGCCGGCTCGTGCCACGTCACGGCAGCCGCACCCGCTCGCCGTGTCCCGGCACCCGTACCGCCACCCTCGGCGCCAGCTGCCGGGCCCGCCGTACGAACTCCTCGCCCGGCGCGTGGAATTCGTGCGGCCGCACCGCGTCCAGCCCGATGGGCCAGTACGTCCCGTAGTGCACCGGAACGGCCGCCGCCGGAGCCAGCGCGGCCAGCGCCTGCGCCGCCCGGCCCGCGTCCAGGTGCCCCGGCCCCAGGTACGGGCCCCAGCCGCCGACCGGCAGCAGTGCCACGTCCACCGGCCCGACCTCCTCGGCCATCGCGTCGAACAGCCCGGTGTCCCCGGCGAAGTACGTCCGTACCGAGCCGTGGACCACGTACCCGAGCGCCGGTGCCAGATGCGGCCCGAACGGCAGCCGCCGCCCGTCGTGCCGCGCCCGGACCGCCCGGACCCGTACGCCGGCCCGTACGCCGACCTCCTCGCCCGGGGCCACCTCCGCGACCGCCAGCCGGCGCTCCGCCGCGACCCGTGCCAGCCCCGGCACGGCCCGGCGCGCCCCGGCCGGCACCACCAGCCGGGTCCCGGGCGCCAGCCGGGCCAGCGACGGCAGGTGCAGGTGGTCGGCGTGCAGGTGCGACACCAGCACCACGTCCGCCTCGGCCGCCTCGGGCGGGGGCAGCGCCCCGCGCCGGCGCCGCAGGTGCGCGAGCCGCCGGGCGAACAGCGGATCCGTCAGCAGCCGCACCCCGGAGTCCTCCACCGTGCACGTGGCATGGCCCCACCAGGTGATCTCCACCGGCACCCGGCCTCCCCGTCCCCGTCGTGTCCCCGTCGTGTCCCCGTCGTTTCCACGGACCTTCAAAGCCTAGATCCTGCCCCGCCGGTGCGCCCCGAACCGATGCCCGCAGCCCCCTCCTCCCGGGCGGCGGATCGGAGTAGGGTCGGGCGGCATGGATGAGCTGCGCGTGGCCGCGATCGCCAGCCTGGCCCCGCTCGAAGACCTGGACACCGACCCCTTCGCCGTCGACACCCGCAGCCAGCACGCCATGTGCGCCCGCTGGGCCGAGGACCGGGGCTACGTCGTGACGACGGAACTGCTGTTCTACGGACTGCGCGCCGACCACTGCGGGCTCTGGTGCGACATCGATGCGGGGCAGGTCGATCTGTTCGTGGCCCCCAACCGCCGGGTACTGGCCCGTGCGCTGCGCTCCGTCGAGGAGTTCACCGCCGAGTGCCGGCGGCGCGGCGTCCGGCTGGAGACCGCCGGGCTCGCCGAGCCGCAGTACACCTCCGCGATGAAGGCCGAGGTGCACCGCCGCCTGTCCATGCCGACCGCCGGGTACGACGGCACGTAGGGTCCGGGCTACCCGCTACCCGCTACCCGCTACCCGCTACCCGCTATCCGCTACCCGCGACCCCCGCCCCCGGCGCCCCGGCTCGCGGCCGCCCCGTTCCGTACGTCCGTGCGCCACCCGCTCCACCCGGCCGCGCCCGCCGCCCTGTGCGACGCTGGAGGGTGCGGCGGGACCGCGGGCGGGGCGCGGGTCCGGGGGGAGACACGAGGCGGTACGGCGTGCGGCGAGGACGGTGGCGGACCACGGGCAGCGCCCTGGTACGGGTGATCCTCGTCTGGGCGGTGTCCACCCTCACCATGCTCGGGCTGGCCGCCGTCCTCCCCGACTTCCGGCTCCGGTCCGGCGACGGCGACAGCATCACCGAGATCGGGCTGACCGCCGTCTGGGGCGCCGGCGCCTTCGGCCTGCTGAGCGCGCTCGTGTGGCCGCTGCTGGTCCGGGCATTGCTGCTGGTGCCCGCCCTCGTGCTCGGCCTGCTCGTCTTCTTCCTCAACGGCTCGCTGCTGCTGCTCGCCCTCAGCCTGGTCCCGTCCGGTGGCGGCGAAATGGCCCCGGAGACCGCCGTGGTGGTGGCCGCGGTCATGTCCGCGGTCGCCTCGGCGACCTCGACCGCGCTCGCCGTACGCGATGACGAGGCCTACCGGCGCCGCCTCTACCGGCTCGCGGACCGGCGCCGCCGGCGGCTCCGGGGCCGGCCGGGCAAGGGCGGGCC
>NZ_JBHYVA010000764.1:0-3842 GCF_042750055.1 Streptomyces sp. NPDC059456 | reverse complement strand
GCGCCCGCGCGCCCCCCCCCCCCCCCGAACGGGGCGGGGGCAGCGGGTGGGGGTCAGGCCCGCGGGGCCACCCCGAGTTCGGTCCGGGGGACGCCCGGCGCCTCGAAGCCGAACACCTGCCCGTAGGCGGAGAGCTCGGCGTGCAGACAGTCGATGACGGTCTGCGCCATGCGGAAGCCGTGCTGCTCCTCCTTGAACGCGAGGTACGCGTGCGGCACCCCGTTCTCGCGCATCCGCTCCAGGAACCGCTCGGTCTGGGCCGGCGGGCACACGGCGTCCTCGAGCCCCTGCAACAGCACGAACGGCGCGCGCACCCGGTCGGCGCGCCGCAGCGGCGACACCTGCGCGTACCGCGCGGCGGCCCGCGGCCACGGGCCGATGAGGCTTTCGAGGTAGCGCGACTCGAAGTCGTGCGTGCCCTGCGCGCGCCACTCCTCGGGGTCCAGGAGCGGGAAGTAGATGCCGGCGACGCGGTACAGCTCCGGTTCGGCGGCCAGTGATGCCGCGGCGGTCCAGCCGCCCGCGCTGCCGCCCCGGATGCCGATCCGCCCGCGGTCTGCCTTCCCCTCGGCGACCAGGCCGCGGATCGCGGTCGCGCAGTCGCGTACGTCGACCACGCCCCAGGCCTCCCGCAGCCGTTCCCGGTAGGCTCGCCCGAAGCCGGTGGACCCGCCGTACTGGACGTCCACCACGCCGATGCCCCGACTGGTGAAGAACGCGGTGGACAGGTCCGCCACCAGCTGGCTGCGGGTGGTCGGGCCGCCGTGCGCCTGCACCACGTACGGGGGCAGCTCGCCCTCCGGAGCGGTGAAGCCGGGGTTGTGCGGCGGGTACACGTACGCGTGCACCTCCTCGCCCTCCGGGCCGCGGAACACCGCGTGGTAGCCCGGGGGCAGGTGCTCCGTGTACGAGGTGTCC
Source organism: Streptomyces sp. NPDC059456 (assembly GCF_042750055.1). NCBI lineage: Bacteria > Bacillati > Actinomycetota > Actinomycetes > Kitasatosporales > Streptomycetaceae > Streptomyces > Streptomyces sp. NPDC059456. The sequence continues at coordinate 2,924 of NZ_JBHYVA010000764.1, read as the reverse complement.
GCCGGGCGCAGCACCTCCGGCGCCCCGCCGTCCGGCCCGACCAGCAGCAGCTCGCCCCGGTTGCGCGGGCCGGCGGCCGAGACCGCCACCCGGCGGCCGTCGGTGGCCAGCACCGCCCACTCCGTGAGCTCCTCGCGGCCGTCCAGGTCCGTCAGCGAGCCGTCGGCCCCCAGCAGCGCGAGCCGTCGCGCGCCCACCCCGTGGGTGACGAACATCCGGCCGCCGCCCACCGGGAGGAACCACTGGGCGCCGATGCGCCAGAGCGCCTCGCCGAACTCCTCCTCCCGTGCGCACAGTGGGCGTACGGACCCGTCGAGGTCCAGCTCGTGGAGGTTCCACCAGCCGGTGGTGTCGCTCAGCACGTACAAGACCCCGGGCCGGTCCGGAGCCCACTCGGCCTGGCTGACGGCGACGCCGGGCCCGCCCGCCAGCACGCGGGCGGGGCCCACGGTGCCGTCCGGGCCGACCGGCGCGACCATCAGCTCGGTGCCGTCCCAGGGCATCCGGGGGTGTTCCCACCCGAGCCAGCAGGCGTACCGGCCGTCCGGGGAGACCTTGGGGCCGGTCATCAGGTGGTGGCTCGCGGCCAGGACCCGCACGGCCGCCGGATCCGCGGCAGCGGATCCGTCCAGCGGCAGGGCGACCAGGTCCCGGCGGACCTCGGCGCGGTCCGCGGTGAGGGCCACCTCGCGCAGGCACCAGACCTCGTTCCCGACGCGACAGAAGTCGGCGTAGGCGGCCCCGCCGGGCAGCGCGGGCTCCGGACTGATCGGCTCCGGAAGCCCCCCAGGCACCCCCCGGTACACCCGCTGGTCGTCCCAGTGGGTGAACACGAACCCGGCGGCGGGGTCCGCGCCCAGCGGCAGCCACGGCCGCCCGCCGTACTCGATGACCCGGGTGCGCACGTTCCACCCGGGCCCCAGCGCGTCGCGGGTCGAGCCGTCGGGCGCCCGGCGCACCAGCGCCACGCGTCCGGACTCGCCGGGGCGCCACTCGGTCCACCAGACCTCTTCGCCGATGAAAGCGGCCCATTCGACCTTCTTCTGCCCGGCGGCCGCCGCGGCGGCGCCGATCGGCGAGGTCCAGGTTCCGTAAGGGGACGTGCGCACCTGTGTCTCCGTCATGTCCGAGGTCGTGTCTGCGTGTCCGGGCGGCGCCGGCCGCTCAGTCCCGGCCCGTGCTGTAGGCGGAGGTGTCGCCGCGCAGGGCCCTGCTGGGCCGGCCGTCCACGCCGACCGGGGTGGGGGCCACGACGGTGACGCGCTCGCCGCGGCGGTACTGGTTGCCGTAGTCGTAGATGGCGTAGTGCGCCGTCGACTGGTTGTCCCAGATGGCGATGTCGCCGACGCGCCACTGCCAGCGCACGGTGTGCTCCGGCTTGGTCAGGTACTCCTGCATGACCCGGATCAGGTCGCGGGAGGCCTGGGGGGCGTACCCCACCACCCGGCGGGCGAACCCGCCGAGCAGCAGCGAGCGTTCGCCCGTCTCGGGGTGGACGCGGACCGCGGGGTGCTCCGCCTCGTACGGGGTCGAGATGTAGGCCCCGCGCTCGATCACGGTGTCGTCGGTGAAGTCGCAGTCGTTGCTGTGGACGATCCGCAGCTGGTCGGCGAACTGGCGCAGCTCCGCCGGCATGCTCGCGTACGCGGTCGCGGCGTTGGCCCACACGGTGTCCCCGCCCACCGGGGGGATGACCTTGCTGTGCAGGAACGCGAAGGCCGGCGGGCGCTCGATGAACGTGAGGTCCGTGTGCCAGTGGTTGGCGCGGGTGCCCTGCTTGGAGTCCATCTCCCGCAGGTTCGGGCGGCCTTCGGGGGCGTCGTAGATCGGGTGCCCGAGCGTCAGCTTGCCGAAGCGCGAGGCGAAGGCGGTCTGCGCCGCGTAGTCCAGGTCCTGGTCGCGCAGGAAAACCACCTTGTACCGGAGGAGGGCGGCGCGGATCGAGGCGATCGTCTCGTCGCTCAGCGCGTCACCCGCGTCCACGCCGCCGATCACGGCGCCGATGTTCCCGGTCAGCGGAGTGACCGTCACACCGGTCTGCGCCTGCAGGGTTTCAGTCATGGCTCTTGCCTTTCCCATGGGTATTCCGGTTCACCGGGCGTTCCGGTTCACCAGATTGACTTTCCAGATCTGGCAAGAGGTTGCCATGAATGTGACTCGCCTGGCAATATTGCCTGGCATGAAGCTCCTGAAGACGCGGACCGGCCCCGGGCCGTCTCGACGAACAGTGGAGGACTCCTGATGGCCACGCCGACTCTGACCGCCCCTCCCGGGCCCCCGACCGGCGCGCTCCGCCCCACCGGAGAGGGCGAGCCGCTGCCCGTCGGCCCCAGGCCGCCGGTGCACGAACTCGTCGCGGGATTCGCCCGGACCGGCCCCGCCCGCACCGCCGTCAGCTGCGGCGCGAGCAGCATCGCGTACGGCGACCTCGACGCCTGGGCCGCCCGCGTCGCGGCCGCGCTCACCGAGGCGGGCGTCCGCCGCGGCGGACGCGTCGGCGTGCTGGTCGAACCCTCCCTCGCGATGGTCGCCGCCGTGCTCGGCGCGATGCGCTGCGGAGCCGCGTACGTACCCGTGGACGTCTCCCACCCCGACCTGCGCGTCACCGACATCCTGACGGACGCCCAAGTCGACGCCGTCCTCGTCACCGAGGCATCACGCCACCGTCTCACCGGGCTCGACGTACCCCTGGTCGACGCCGGCTCCACCGCCCGGGAACCGGCGGCCGACCGACCGGGCGGCGGCGGGGGCCGCGGCCGCCGGCCCGCCTGCGCCGGCGGGGGCGGGGGGGGCGGGCCGGGGCGCGGGGGCCGCCCCGGGCCCGGAGGCCTAATGGCGCCCGGTTCGGACAATCGCTGGGGGACACCCATTGACCCGGTGTGCAGTGCCCCGCGCCGCTTTCGCCGCGGCGGGGGCCGCACTGC
>NZ_JBHYVA010000763.1:0-3851 GCF_042750055.1 Streptomyces sp. NPDC059456 | reverse complement strand
TACCGCCCCCCCCCCGCGCCCGCCCGCGCCCCCCCGCCGGCCCCCGCCCCCCGCGCCGCGGGGCCCGCGCCCCCCCCGCGGCCGCATGGCCAGCCGGGGGTTGACGGGTACGACCTTGAAGTTGCGGGTCGCCGCCCCCACCCGGCCGAACAGGGCGTCCTGTCCGGCCACGTAGAGGGTTCCGACGCCCTTGTCGCGCAGGGAGCCGAGCACGCCCGGCCAGTCCACCGGCCGGACACAGCCGTCCAGCAGCAGGTTCCGTACCTCGTCGCCCGTCGTGAGCACGGCCCCGTCCTGGTCGGCGACGACGGGCAGCTGCGGGTCGCGGAAGGTGAGCCCCGCCAGGACCTCGTCCTCGACGCGGCGGCGCAGCCCGCCGAACGCCGGGGAGTGCAGCGGCGGCTCCATCACGTACAGCGGCATGCCGCCCGCCGCCCGCAGCCGCTGCTGGAGCCACTCCAGCCGGGAGGTGCGCAGGGTGAGCATCGCGAAGTCCTCGTCCACGACGCAGGTGACGTCGTGCCACTCGCCCTGCTCGGTCAGCTCGGCCCGCACCTCGTCCAGCAGGGCGCGCGGGGTCCGGGCGAAGGACTGGGTGGCGACCTTCTCCGGGTGCTCCTCGGCGAAGTACGCGTCGAGGGTGTGCGCGAAGCGTGCGGTGAAGCGGATGCCGTCGGCGAAGGACAGTGCCCCGGAGTGCACGGCGGCGGCCTTCTCGCCGAAGCTCAGGCCGGTGCAGAAGGCCGGCTGCTCGTCGTACTCGTGCTCCACCCACCGGGCCAGGGCGAGGCAGTTCACGAGGAACGCCACCTGGGCGTGGTCCGAGTAGTCGCCCTCGGCCTGCTTGAACCGCTCGAAGAGCGAGTACCCGAGCACCTCGTCGGCTTCCGCGAACAGGGTGCGGGCGAACGGGTTGACCAGCATGAACTTGGCGACCTCGGCGAACGGGACGGGGCCCATGCCGGGGAACACCAGGGCGCTGCCGGTGCGGTCAGTTGCCTCCACGGCCCACCGTCTCCTTCTGCTTCGCGCCCGCCAGCGAGCCCAGGAAATCCTTCATCACCTGCTGGAACAGCTCCGGCTCCTCCAGGTGCGGGAGGTGGCTGGACTCCTCGAAGATCTCCCACCGGACGTCGGGGATCAGGTCCTGGAACGGCTGGACCGTCGCCGGGGTCGCCTCGTCGTGGCGCCCGGAGATCAGCAGGGTCGGCACCGCCACCTGCGGGCAGTGGTCGATGACCGACCAGTCCTTGAGGGTGCCGTTGACGTGGAACTCGCTCGGGCCGTTCATGGCGTAGTACACCGTCGGGTCGTTGTAGACCTCGTAGAACGAGGCCAGGTAGTCCCGCGGCCACGGCTTGAGGCGGCACACGTGCTTCTCGTAGAAGGGGCGCATCGCGTTGTGGTACTCGTCGCTGTCGGTGGTGCCCGCGGCCTCGTGGCGCAGCAGCGTCTCGTTGACGCCGGGCGGCAGTTCGGCGCGCAGCCGCTCCGCCTCCTGCAGCCACAGCGGGTAGGAGGCGGGGGCGTTGGCGATGACGAGGCCGCGCAGGCCGGCCGGGCGGGCGGCCGCGAACTTGGTGACGAGGAGTCCGCCCCAGGACTGGCCGAACAGGACGTAGTTGTCTGCGATGCCGAGCTGCTTCACCAGGTTGTCGAGTTCGTCGGCGAACAGCTCGGGGGTCCAGAAGTCGGGCCCCTTGTCGGGCAGGTGGGTGGAGCCGCCGTTGCCCAGCTGGTCGTACAGGACGACCGGGCCGGTGTGCTCCGCCAGCTGCGTCAGGTTCTTGAGGTAGTCGTGGGTGCTGCCGGGCCCGCCGTGGACGACGACGAGCGCGGGCTGCTCCGACTGGAGGTCACCGGTGACCTGGTACCAGGTCTCGTACGGGCCGAAGGGCACGGTGCCTTTGGGTTTGAGTGCCACCGTCGTCTCACATCGCTTTCTGGGTCTGGTCGGCGGTCTGTGCGGCGTCGGGGGCGTCGGCGATGCCGGAGGCGAGCCAGTCCTCCAGCACGCGGGCGGTGTCGTCCGCGCGCTCCTCGACGATGGTGAAGTGGTTCGCGGCGACGGGGCGCAGCGTGTGGGCGGGGTCCCAGGGCTCGGCCTTGCCCTGGGTGAGCTCGGGCGAGGGGTCGTCGCCGTCCGGTACGAAGGACTGGGTGCACTGGACGAACAGGACGGGCGCCGCGACGGAGTCGAGGGGCAGGTCCGGTACGAGTTCCACCCAGCGGCCCATGGCCGAGAGCCGGGTGCTGTCGAACTCCCCGAAGGCCGCTTCCTTGTCGAACATGCCGAGCGCCAGGCCGTCCATGGGGACGCCTTCGCTCTCGCCGTCGTGGACGTTGTAGGTGTCGAGCAGGACCACGCCGTGCGGGCGGATGCCGTGCGCGCGCTCCAGGTGCCCGGCGGTGGCGTAGGCGAGGGTGCCGCCCGAGGAGTAGCCGATCAGGACGAACGGCTCCCCGCCGGCGGCCTCCAGGACGGTGCGGGCCAGGCCCTCGACCGCCGCCTGCGGGGTGGCCGGGAGGCTCTCGCTCGCATCGAAGCCGAGGACGGGCAGGGCGGACACCTTCCGCTTGCCCTGGAGGTGGGAGACGAGGCGCGCGTGCTGGTACGCCCCTCCGGTCGCCATCGGCGTGTTGACGAAGATCAGGTGCGGGCCTTCCGCACCGTCGGCGAGCCGCGCCGCGGCCGGTACGTGCTCCAGCTCGGCCGCCGTCTCGAAGGACGGCCGGACCGCGGCCGCCGCGCGCAGCAGGTCGAAGCCCTTGTCCGCGTGGCCGGAGACCACGGCCCCGTGGAACAGGTCGCGCAGCGTCTCCCCCGCGCCCCGGGCCGGCCGGGCGGCGGGAGCGGAGTCCGGTGACGGGGCGGCGGAGCCGGAGGCGCCGGCTTCGGCGGCCGTCGTACCGGGGCGCTGCTCGGCGTACTCGGCCAGCAGCACCTTGGCGAGCTGCGCCGGGCTGTGGCTGTCGAACACCACCATCGGGGACAGCCGCAGGCCGGTGTCCTGCATGAGGGCGTTGCGCAGCTCCATCGCGCTGAGCGAGTCGAATCCGGTCTCCAGGAAGCCCCGCTCGACGTCGATGGCGGTGGGGTTGCTGTGACCCAGGAGGTGCGCGGCGCGCTTCTGGACGAGCTCGCGCAGCGCGGCCTCCTGCTCGTCCTCCGGTGCCTGGCCGATCCGGAGCCAGATCAGCTCCGTCACGGCGCTCTTGGCTCCGGCGGTGCGGCGCCGGCTGCCGGAGGTGGCGGGCCGCAGGAGGGCGGGCAGCCGGTCGGCGCGCGCCTGGAGGGCGGTGCGGTTGACGTGGAGCGGGACGGTGGCGGGCCGGCCCGAGGCGCAGGCGGCGTCGAAGAGGGCGAGGGCCTCTTCGGGCTGGAGCGGCGGCAGGCCCTGGCGCTCCATGCGCTTCACGTCGGTGTCCGAGACGTACTGCCCGAGGCCGGTGCGGGCCCAGAGGCCGTAGGCCAGCGACTGGGCGGCCAGGCCCTGCGCGTGCCGGTACGTCGCGAGGGCGTCGAGGAAGGTGTTCGCCGCCGCGTAGTTCGCCTGCCCGGCCGCCATGGTGAGTCCGCCGGCGGAGGAGATGAGGGCGAACAGGGGCAGGTCCAGGTGCCGGGTCTGCTCGTGCAGGTGCCAGGCGGCATCGGCCTTGGGGGCCAGGACGCGGTCCAGGCGCTCGGCGTCCATGGTCGACACGAGGCCGTTGTCGCCGGTGCCGGCGGCGTGGACCAGACCGGTCAGCGGGTGTTCGGCCGGGATCGACGCCAGCAGCGCGGTGATGTTGGCCGGATCGGCCACATCGCACGCCGTGATGGTGACCTCGGCGCCCAGTTCCGCCAGCTC
>NZ_JBHYVA010000762.1:0-3861 GCF_042750055.1 Streptomyces sp. NPDC059456 | reverse complement strand
TCCTCGCCATAAAACACCACCCCCCCCCCCCTACTTAACCCCCCCCCCCCCCCGGCGCCCCCCCCCCCCCCCCGGCGCCCCCCCCCCCCCCGGCCCCCCCCCCCCGCGGGGGCCCCGCCCCCCCCGCCCCTCCACGCACCAGGACAAGCACGCCACCACAAACGAGGCCGACCATGCGAGATGAGCGCGCCCTCAAACGTCCCCGGCGGAGCTCGGGACGGTAGGGATGCACGCAGACGTCGCCGCCGGCGGTCAGGCACCTCGACCCTGAAGCGGCCAGGAATGCAGCCGATCCCGCCGATACCAGGTACCGGCTGGTGGCTCCGAAGCCGCCCTGCCGCCCCCCTCGTCCACGAGTCGGTCCCGCACCCCGTATGCCCCCGGCCCGGTCGCAGCCGGCAAGGGCACCGAAGGCGGCATCGGTGCCTTCGGGGTGTTGTCGGTGGCCGCGCGCAGCCGGGTGAACTGGCCGCGGGTCAGGCGTCCGTCGCGATCGTGGTCGACGAGGTCGAAGAGGCAGCCGAGGGCGGGGCGGCAGCCCGGTCGTGCGGACCGCTCCCGCTCCACCACTCCGCCGGCGCCGCCGCGTCCGGCCGTGCTGCGCGGGTGTCCGGGCGTGTGCCGGTACCGCTACCGTGGTCTCGTGAATGTTTGTGTCTTTCTCTCGGCCTCCGATCTCGACGTGCGCTATACCGGGCCGGCCCGCCGGTTCGCCGAGCTCCTCGGCGAAGCCGGCCACACCCTGGTCTGGGGTGGTTCCGACACCGGTCTGATGAAGGTCGTCGCGGACGGTGTCAGTGGCGCGGGCGGAAGGCTCTCGGGGGTTTCGGTCGATTTCCTGGCGGCCAAGGCACGACCGGTGTCGGCCCCCGACGAGATGGTCGTCACCCGCAGCCTCGCCGAGCGCAAGGCGACGCTCATGGAACGGGCCGACGCGTTCGTGATCATGGTGGGCGGCATGGGAACGCTTGACGAGGCCACCGAGATCCTGGAGCTGAAGAAGCACGGCAGGACCGGCAAGCCGGTCGTCCTGCTGAACACGGCCGGATTCTACGACGGCCTTCGTGAGCAACTGCGGCGCATGGAGGACGAGGGCTTCCTCCCGATCCCTCTGGCCGAGTTGGTGTTCATCGCCGACGAACCCGCCGACGCGCTCGCCTTCCTGGAACACGCCGTCACGAGTGCCTGATCCGACGTTCAGGCCTGGGGCCGGGGCCGGGATCGGAGATCGGGGCGCTCAGCACCATCGTGTTGTGGAGAAGTACACCGACGCCGCCGTCGAACAGTTTCGTGCCGAGGGCCAGGGCTCCGCGAGGCGGACTCAGCCGTCTTTACCTGCTCAGGCACTGCAACCTGAGCGTTGCGCGGGCACCGCGTCACCGGGACCGACGTCAGCCCCCGCGCCGCCGCCCGGGCCGCCCGGGAAGCCGCCCTTCGGAGCCTGAGCCTGCGCCGACAACTCGCTGCCTCACCTCCTGACGGAGCAGGATGTGCACGCCGCCCTGGCCGAGATGCGCCGCGTCCTGCAGCCCGACGGCCGGCTGCTGATCAGCACCCGGCCCTACGACGACCTGCTGAGCGATCGCCCGGCTTCGACACCTCCACAAGTCCACCGGATCACCGACGGCGCCGACGACGGAGAGCGAACCGTCACCTTCCAGCTCTGGCACTGGCACGACGACGGCGAGCACTACGATCTGGAGCACTTCCAACTCCTGCCGGCGGGCGGAGAATGGCGCGTCCAGGTCCGCCGGACCACCTACTGGGCACTCGGCCGGGACCGGCTGGCCGGCCTCGCAGCCGAAGCCGGGTTTACCGGCATCGGGTGGCGGATGCCGCAGGAGACGGGCTTCTTCCAACCACTGCTCGTGGCCCGCGCCGGCCACTAGGTGATTCCATCGCCCTGCTCAGGACATCAGGTGACAGCCGCCTCGGCGCAGGCCTCCCTGCCTGGACCGACGCAGTCGAAGCCGGCCAGTTACCTGGCTTCACCGGCTTCGCACCCCACCTGCTCCGGGACTTCGACGCTGACAGCGGGTCCCACCCCCGACTGGAGTTCCGGCAGCATTGAGGGTGCCGTGAACCGCATCGAGAAGATACAAGAGGCAGCTGTACGGACGCGGCGGATCGAACGACTTCGCAAGACGATGCTGCTTCGGCCCGGCTGCTGCTGGCGTTGTCTGCCGGCGTCGGCGAACCGGTGGAACTGCACTTCCCTGATTGGCTCCATTGAGTGCCGTGCCCGGCCGACTCTGCTGGGGCGGGACCGGGTGGAGCGGGGTGGAGCGGCTGCTCCTGGTGTTCACCGCGCAGGGCCGGTGTCCGGCCGGGGGATGCGGGCGGCGTGGGCGCAGCGGGCGGCGAGCTCGGCGAACGCGGCCGCGAGTTCGGGCGGGCCGATGACGTCGATGTCGGTGTCGAAACGGCCGATTGCGGCGGCGAGTGCGGTCCATGACCATGAGCCGATGGTGAGGCGGCAGCGGTCGCCTTCGAGGGGTTCGACGGTTCCGTCATGGGCGAAGGGGGCGACCTCGGCGGCCGGCAGGTGGAGGACCACCTCGCCACGACACGGCCACTCGGTGGTGGCGCCGTGGCTGCCGCGGAAGCGGTTGGTGACGAAGTCGCCGATGCCGCCTCCCGGGAGGTCGCGTGCGACGAAGCGGGGGCCCGTGGGGGTGCGGGAGCGGATGCGGTCGGCGCGGAAGGTGCGCCAGTCCCCGCGGTCGAGGTCCCAGGCGAGCAGGTACCAGCGGTCGTGCCAGGTCACCAGGTGGTGCGGCTGGACGTGTCGGCGCTGTGCAGCTGCGGTGTCCAGGTCGCCGGCGTAGTCGAAGCGCAGTTCCTCGCAGGCACCGATGGCGCGGCCCAGGTCCGCGAGGACCTGTCCGTCGAGGTGGGCCGGGGAGCGGTGCGGAGGGCGCAGGGCGGTGATGTGCAGCAGGTCGATGCGGCGGGCGAGGTGGGGTGGCATGGCCTGGCGAACGGTGGCCAGGGCGCGGGCGGCGTCCTCGGCCAGCACGGTGCCGGCGGCCGCGGTCTGCAGCGCCACCGCCAGCGCGAGAGCCTGGCCGTCGTCGAACAGCAAGGGCGGCATGCGGGTGCCGGCGTCGAGACGGTAGCCGCCGGCCGGCCCCTTGAAGGTCAGGATCGGGTAGCCGAGTTCGCGCAGCCTCTCCATGTCGCGGCGCACGGTACGCGGGGAGACGTCGAGGCGCTCGGCGAGGTCCTCGCCGGGCCAGTCACGGCGGGTCTGGAGCAGCGAGAGCAGCGAGAGCAGTCGCGAGGATGTCTTCTGCATGTCCCGCATTCTGCCCGCAGTACAGGACAGACCCTGTCCGGTACCCCTGGCAACGTGGCCGTCGAGCCGCCTGGGAAGCAATCACCCCGGCCACGGCCACCGCGCCGCGGGCTCCAGCCACACAGCGGCGCACCATCTGTCCCAACCAATGCAAGGAGCGGGCCATGTCCGTCACGACCACCACCCACCTCAATTTCCGGGGCGCCGCACGCGAGGCGCTGGACTTCTACCAGTCCGTCTTCGGCGGACGTACCACCGCCGTCACCTACGGGCAGGCGGGCAACGTGCAGGACGAGAACGAGGCCGACTGGGTGATGTGGGGCGAGGTGGCCGGAGACAACGGATTCCACGTCATGGCCTACGACGTGCCCACGCAGCTGCCGTGGAACCAGGGCCAGAACCCCTTCTTCGTCTCCGTGCGCGGCGAGGACGCCGAGGAGATCAGCGCCCTGTGGCAGAAGCTGTCGCAGGGCTCGACCGTGACACGGCCCCTGGAGGCCGCGCCGTGGGCGCCGCTGTACGGCATGCTCACCGACCGGTTCGGCATCACCTGGGTGCTGGAC
>NZ_JBHYVA010000761.1:0-3862 GCF_042750055.1 Streptomyces sp. NPDC059456 | reverse complement strand
CGGTGGTCGGCGCCCAGCTCACCTCCGGGCTGCTCACCCCGCAGGAGCTCTACGAGCGCCAGCTGGGCGACCCCGCCGGAGAGGCGGTCGCCCGGCTCGGCGCGGGGCTCGTCGCCCGGTACGCCGTGGCCATGGTGCGCTCGCGGGACCCGCGCAGCTACCGCAGGCGGGTCGGCGCCCTCGCGCTCGCCGCCGACACCGGCGCGGAGGCGGACCGGCGCAAGGTGCTGGAAGCCCGGCTCGTCTCGCACGCCTGGCCCGAGCGCAGGCTGGTCGTCACCGCCGTCGACGCGCTCACCGGTGAGCTCGCCGCCTTCGACCGGGAGAGCGGGGCCGGGCTGGTCGACGCCGTCTCGGCGAGCTGCGCGGTGCCGGGGGTGTGGCCGCCGGTCACCGTGGGCGGCCGCCGCTTCATCGACGGCGGGATCCGCTCCGCGACCAATGCCGACCTGGCCTCCGGCTGCGCCCGGGTGGTGATCCTCGCGCCGATGGCGCTCGGCTCCGGGCTCGTCCCCTCACCGGCCGCCCAGGCGGCGCGGCTGCGCGAGGCCGGGGCGCGGGTGTTGCTGATCACCCCGTCCGCGCAGGCCCGCAAGGCCTTCGGGCGCAACGTCCTGGATCCGGCGCGACGGGACCCGGCGGCGCGGGCCGGCCTCGCACAGGCCGCGGAGCACGCGGCGGAGGCGGCCGAGGTCTGGGCGGCCTGACGCGTGACGGCGTGACGGCGTGACGGCGTGGCGGCGTGGCGGCGTGGCGGCGTGGCGGCCTGGCGTGCGTGACGCCCCGACCGGCGTCCCGGCCGACCGGCTGCCCGACAATGGTGCGGTGAGCGACGAACAGATCCCGGTCGTCCGGGCCGTGGGCCAGGGCACCGCCAAGCTGATGCCGGACGTGGACCGGGAGCGGGCGTGGCTGCTGACCGTCGACGGTGCCCCGCAGTCGTACGTGGACCTCGACGACCCCGGGTACCTGGAGTTCGAGTACGTACGCCGCCTCGCGCACGTCCTGGACTGCGTGGCGCAGCCGGGGGAGGCGCTGGACCTGCTGCACCTGGGCGGTGGCGCACTGACCCTGCCCCGCTACGCGGCGGCGGCCCGGCCGGGCTCCCGTCAGACGGTGGTGGAGTTCGACGCCGCCCTGGTGGAGCTGGTCGCCGAGCACCTGCCGCTGCCGGCCGGATCGGGCGTCACGGTGCACGCCGCCGAGGCCCGGGCCTGGCTGGAGTCGGCCGCCGCCGACAGCGCGGACGTCCTGGTCGCCGATGTGTTCGGCGGCTCGCGGGTGCCGGCGCAGCTGACCTCCGTCGAGTACGCGCGGGAGGCGGCGCGGGTGCTGCGGCCGGGCGGGGTGTACGCGGCGAACCTGGCCGACGGGGCGCCGTTTGGCTTCCTGCGGGCCCAGCTCGCCAACTTCGGCGCCGTGTTCGGGCGGCTCGCGCTCGTCGCGGAGCCAGGGGTGCTGCGCGGACGGCGGTTCGGGAACGCCGTGCTGCTCGCCTCGGACGCCGAGCTGCCGGTGGCCGCGCTGTCCCGGCGGTGTGCGGCGGACGCCTTTCCCGCGCGGGTCGAGGAGGGGGCGGCCCTGGCCCGGTTCATGAAGGGCGCGGTGCCGGTGGGGGACGCGGAGGCCGCCCCCTCGCCGGAGCCGCCGGAGGGCGCGTTCAGCCTGGGCTGATGACCCCGGCGGAGACCGCCGGGTCGGGAGCGCCGGCGTCCCGGCCGGCGGCGCCGGGCGCACCGGGCGCGGGGGCCGGGACCGAAACGGCCTTCGGGGGAGCGGGCTTGCGGGTCAGGCGGCGCACGTCCGGGACGAAGAGGACCGCGGCGGTGCCCAGTACGACCAGCGCGGCGCAGCCCCACAGGGCCGTGGTGCGGCCGAAGGCCGACTCGACGGGGCCGGCCACGGCGGTCGCCAGCGGCAGCATCGACACCGAGCCGAACCAGTCGTAGGCGGAGACCCGGGAGAACTTCTCCTCCGGGATCTCCTGGTGCATGGTCGTCATCCAGTTCACGCCGAACACCTCGATGGCCGTTCCGCTGACGAACATCACCGTGCACAGGCCCCACACCGGCAGGGGGACCGCCAGACCGGCCGACGGCAGCGCCAGGGGGAACACGCACAGGGTGCCGACCAGCAGCAGCCGGCGCGGTTTCCACACCATCATCAGGACGGCCCCGGCGATGGTGCCGATGCCGAAGAAGGCCAGTGCCAGGCCCCAGGGGGCGGGCCCGCCCAGCCGGTCGCGGGCGACGAGCGGACCGTAGACGGCCTCGGCCGCGCCGACGACGGCGACGACCACGGAGAACTGGAGCACGATGCTCCACAGCCAGGGCCGGGTCCGGAACTCCACCCAGCCCTCGCGCAGGTCGGCCAGCAGGCCGCCGCCGGGAGCCCGGTCGGCGACGCGGCCGACGTCCAGGAACGCGCGCAGGGCTCCGGCGACCGCGAACGCGGCGGCGTCCACGGCCAGGACCCAGCCCGGGCCGATCGCGGCGATCATGGCTCCGCCGAGGGCCGCTCCGCCGATGCCGGCGCCGTTCATGGCCATCCGGAAGAGGGCGAAGGCGCGGTTGGCGTGCTCGCCGGAGACGCTGGAGAGCAGCATGCCCTCGGCCGCCGGGTTGAAGAAGGCCTGGCCCGTGCCGCAGAGCGCGGTGAGCAGCATCATCTGCCACAACTGCGGGTGCCCGGTCAGGACGAGTGCGGCGAAGGCGGCCTGCGAGACGCAGTTGAGGGCGTTGGCCGCGACCATCACGCGGTGGCGCGGCAGCCGGTCGGCGAGCGCGCCGCCGATGAGCAGGAAGAGGACCAGGGGCAGCGTGCGGGCGGCCGCCACCAGGCCGACGTCGCCTCCGGACCCGCCCGCCTCCAGCACGGCGAACGCCGAGGCGATGAGCGCTCCGTGGCTGCCGAGGTTCGTCACGACCGCGGCACCCGTGAGCAGGGTGTAGTTGCGTCCGGCCCAGGCGGGCCGGCGGCGGGCGGTCGGGTGGGACGCGGCGGTGGGGGGAGGGTTCACCCCCGGGACTATCCCCGCCCCGGGCCGAGATTCCAAACGGAATTGCGGCCCGGGGCGCGGGGTCGGACGAATCGGCGCGCACGGGACGGACCTGTGGCCCGTGACCGCCGGGTCAGCTGGTGCTGCCGGTGCCGTTCAGTCGCACCGAGCTGAGGATCTTGTCCATCGTCTCCTGGGGGACCTCGCCCTGAACGCCTGCGGCGGCGAAGAGGACCCAGCTGGAGAAGTCACCGTTGGCGGTCTTGAAGCTGAACGCGATCGTCTTGCCGTCGGAGGAGCACTTGTTCTCCTTGGGCACCCCGATCGCCGTCGCGGTCGCCATGTGGCCCTTGAGGCCGGAGGAGGTGGTGTACTCCTTGGGCTCGGAGACCTTCACGGTGCCCTTGGGCGCCTTCTGTGCGAACGCGGCGAACGCCCAGTTGCCCGCCTCGTTCTTCACCGCCTCGGCGGTGTCCTTGGCGCCCTGGCCGCCCTTGGTTCCGGTGCCGGCGAGCTCGGTCGTCTCCTCGCGGCCGTCCTTGTTGGTGTCGACCTTGCACCAGTCCTCCTTGAGGAAGGCCGGCGCGGAGAAGCTGATCATGGGCATGCCGTCGTTCTTCGAGTCGTCGGTGAACCCGGAGATGACGCCCGCGCTCGCGACGTTCCACTCCGGCGGGACGTCGAAGGCGGTGCCGTACTTGGGGTTGAGGACGACCTTCCAGCCGGGGATCACCGGCTTGACGTCGCCGCCCGCGCGCGGGTTGTCGCCGGGCGAGGCGGGAGCGGCGGCGGGGGAGGAGGGCGCCGACGAGGAGGCGGCGGGCTTGTTGTCGGCCTCGTCGCTCTTCTTGTCGTCCCGGGTCA
>NZ_JBHYVA010000760.1:0-3885 GCF_042750055.1 Streptomyces sp. NPDC059456 | reverse complement strand
GGTCAGGGTCGAAGCCTTTCCTACAGGGGTGGTCGATCTTGAACATATCAAAACCCCGCCCGAGCGGGCGGTCCGGCGGACCACACCCGGCCCGGCCCCGTTGCGGCCCCGACCCGGGCGAGGCCCCGACGCTGCCCCGGCCCGGCCCGCCCCGGTGTTGCCTTGGCCTGGCCTGGCCTGGCCTGGCCTGGCCTGGCCTGGCCTGGCCTGGCCCGCCCCGGCGCGGTCCCGGCGTTGCCCAGGCTCGGTCCGGCGCGGTCCCGGTGCGAGCCCGGCGTTGCCCTGGCTCGGCCCGGCCCGGCCCGGCGTTGCCCTGGCTCGGCCCGGCCCGGCCCGGCGTTGCCCTGGCTCGGCCCGGCCCGGCCCGGCGTTGCCCTGGCTCGGCCTGGCCTGGCCCGGCGTTGCCCTGGCTCGGCCTGGCCCGGCCCGGTCCGGCGCGGTGCCGGTGTGAGCCCGGCGCGGCCCCGGCGTTGCCCAGGCCCGGTCCGGTCCGGCCCGGTCCCGGCGTTGCCGTGCCCTGCCGTGGTCCGGCCTGCCCTGCCGTGGTCCGGCCTGGCCTGGCCCGGCCCGGCGTTGCCCAGGCTCGGTCCGGTCCGGTCCGGCCCGGTCCCGGCGTTGCCGTGCCCTGCCCTGCCGTGGTCCGGCCCGGCCCCGGCCCGGCTCCGGTGTGGCCCCGGTGTGGCCGCGTTCGGGGCCCGGGCCGCCGGGGTGTGGGCCGCGGGGCGGTACCGAGGGTTCCGCGGTGGAGTCTGTGGCGCTCCTCAAGCGGGTTTCGAGGATTCCTCGACCCGGCCCGCCGAGCGTGACAGCGCCGCGTCACCGCCGCCGCCAGCGGAAACACATGCAAGAGAGGGCGATGCCGATGGAAGACCCGCAGCACGACACCGCGCAGCACCACTCCCCGCGGCGCATCACGGCCCCGGTCCACGTCACCGGTCCCGCCGGCCCCTGGGAAGGGGTGCGCGACGGCATGGCCCGGCGCGGCAACGCCTCGGTGTTCACCACGTGGGGCGAATGGCTCACCGCCGCGCTCGCGGAGCCCGCCCTGCGCCCCCTCCTCGGCCGGGACTGGCAGCGCTACCGCCACACCACCGACCCGACCATCCGGTTCCGCTTCGTCGCCTCCCGGCTCGCGGTCCGCTACACGGCCGCCGCCGCCCTCGGTACCGATCCGGCCAAGCTCGACCTCTCGTACAAGCCCGGTGGACGCCCGTACCTGCGCGGCCTGGACCAGATCGACCTGAGCCTGACCCACACCGACGACCTGATCGCGGTCGGCATCAGCCGCAACGGCCGCATCGGCATCGACACCGAACCCGCCGACCGCAGGCTGGCCTTCTCCCTGCTGCGCAACCAGGTGTGCACCGAGGCCGAGCGGGCCGAGCTCGCCGCCCTCCCCGAGGCGGAGCAGACCGCCGGCATGCTGCGCCTGTGGACGCTGAAGGAGGCGTACACGAAGGCCCTCGGCCAGGGCCTGCGCATGGGTTTCTCGGAATTCGGCTTCGCCACGGGCCGTACGGGCGACAGCGGTCTGCTCGCCCCCGACGGCACGCCCGCCGCCCACGGAGAGTGGGCCTTCGGCACCTATCCGGTGCTCGGCCGCTACCTCGTCAGCGTCGCCTGCCACGACGCCGGCCTCGATCCGTCCCGCGACACCGCCGTGTCCACCATGCTCGACGAGGGGTTCGTCGCCATGGTCTCGGGACTGCTGGACCCCGTGTGAACAGGCCCGCTCCCGGCCGGAAACCGGGGCGCCGACCGGGAGCTCGACCGGCTCCCGGGCGGGAATCAAGCCAAGCTGTAGCGCCCGCGGTGAAGCTGGGCGACGCGACACCGGCCGGACCCGGTGCCTCTGTGTCGAAAGGGCCCGTATGAGCATCGTCGAGGAAAGACCACTGGAGACCGTACTCGCGCCGGACTCCCGACCCGCGGCTCCGATCTCCCCGCGCCGGGAGGAGACCCGCTTCGCTTCACTGCGCGAGCGCACCGCGGAACTGCACGCCGTACGCGCGCTGGCCGAGGCCGGACCGAGCGAACGCGCCACCGCAGCCCAGCACTCCAAGGGCAAGCTGACCGCCCGCGAGCGCATCGAGCTCCTGTTTGACGAGGGTACGTTCAGCGAGGTCGAGCAGCTCCGCAAGCACCGTGCCTCGGGCTTCGGCCTGGAGGACAAGAAGCCGCACACGGACGGGGTCGTCACGGGCTGGGGCAAGGTCCACGGCCGCACCGTCTTCGCGTACGCCCACGATTTCCGGATCTTCGGCGGCGCGCTGGGCGAGGCCCACGCCGAGAAGATCCACAAGCTGATGGACCTGGCCGAGGCGGCCGGCGCTCCGATCGTGGGCCTGTGCGACGGTGCCGGCGCCCGCATCCAGGAGGGCGTCACGGCGCTGGCCGGTTACGGCGGCATCTTCCAGCGCAACGTCCGCAACTCCGGCGTCATCCCGCAGATCTCGGTGATCCTGGGCCCCTGCGCGGGGGGCGCCGCGTACTCGCCGGCGCTGACGGACTTCGTCTTCATGGTCCGCGGCACCTCGCAGATGTTCATCACCGGCCCCGACGTCGTCCAGGCCGTCACCGGCGAGGCCGTCACCATGGAGCACCTCGGCGGCGCCGACAGCCACGCCGGCGCCTCGGGCGTGGCCGCGTTCGCCTACGACGACGAGCAGAGCTGCCTGGAGGACGTGCGCCACCTGCTGTCCCTGCTCCCGTCGAACAACCGTGAACTCGCCCCCGCCGGCGACCTCGAGGACCCGGTGGACCGCCGCTGCGAGAGCCTGCTCGACCTGGTCCCGGCCAAGCCCACCCAGGGCTACGACATCCGCGACCTCATCGAGGAGGTCGCCGACCACGGGGACTTCTTCGAGGTCCACGCCCAGTGGGCGCAGAACGTCGTCTGCGCCCTGACCCGCCTCGGCGGCCACGTCGTCGGCATCGTCGCGAACCAGCCGGCCCACCTCGCGGGCGTCCTGGACATCCAGGCGTCCGAGAAGGCGGCCCGCTTCGTCCAGTTCTGCGACTCGTTCAGCATCCCGCTGGTCACCCTGATCGACGTTCCCGGCTTCCTGCCCGGCGTCGACCAGGAGCACAACGGGATCATCCGGCACGGCGCGAAGCTGCTGTACGCGTACTGCAACGCGACCGTCCCGCGGATCAGCCTGATCCTGCGCAAGGCCTACGGCGGCGCGTACATCGTGATGGACTCCCGGTCCATCGGCGCGGACGTCGCCCTGGCCTGGCCCTCGAACGAGATCGCCGTCATGGGCGCGGAGGGGGCGGCCAACGTCATCTTCCGCCGCGAGATCAACGCCTCCGACGATCCCGACGCCACCCGCGCGCAGAAGATCAAGGAGTACCAGACCGAGCTGATGCACCCGTACTACGCGGCCGAACGCGGCCTCGTCGACGACGTCATCGACCCGGCCGAGACCCGCGCGCGGCTCATCACCACGCTCGACATGCTGCGTACGAAGCACACGCAGCAGCCGAGCCGCAAGCACGGGAACGTCCCGCTGTGAGCGCGCCCACGCCGGCTCCGGGCCCCACCCCGGACCCCGTCGGCGACACGTCCGCCCTCGCGATCG
This sequence comes from Streptomyces sp. NPDC059456, assembly GCF_042750055.1. NCBI lineage: Bacteria > Bacillati > Actinomycetota > Actinomycetes > Kitasatosporales > Streptomycetaceae > Streptomyces > Streptomyces sp. NPDC059456. Next base: position 301 of record NZ_JBHYVA010000760.1, on the reverse strand, counting down.
CCGCCTCGATCCGCATCACCAGGGGCAACCCGACCGCGGAGGAGGTCGCGGCCCTGGCCGTGCTCCTCACCGCCCGGATCCGGCTCCAGCACGAGGCCCAGGCCTCCCCGACGGAGGCCCGGGTGTACAAGCTGCCCCTGCGCCCCCGAACGTCCTTCATCGCGCCGGGCGCCTGGGCCTCGTAGGCCCTTCCCCACCGCCCGCCCCCCCCCACCAGACAGAATGACGGACAGCCCCCCCCGGGGCCCACCCCCCCCCCCGCGGGGGTGGGCGCGACCCGCGGGGGGACCCCCCCCCCCCC
>NZ_JBHYVA010000759.1:0-3895 GCF_042750055.1 Streptomyces sp. NPDC059456 | reverse complement strand
CTCCAGGGCCATGGGCCCGCTCCTCGCCGGCGGCAGCCCCGAGCAGCGCATCGCCGGGGCCGGCTGGCCCCTGGTTGGCGCGCCGCGCCGACAGGGCCCTGGGGGGGGGGGCGGCCGCGCCGGGGGGGGCGGGGGGGGCCACGCGGCCCACCGGGGGGGGTGGGGCGCGGGGCCGGTCGACGGCCCGGCACTGTTCCTGCAGGGCACCATCCTGCTCGCCTCGATCGTCGCGGTCTTCACCTTCGCCGAGCGGCGCCTGGACCCGGCCGCCCACGGCAACCGGGTGGACTCCTTCGCCGCCCAGGCGGCGTCCGTACCGGGCAGCGACAGCGAGAAGGCCGCCGTCAAGGCGGGCTTCACCACCACCGAGGTCTTCCCGCTGGCCCTGTTCGCGATCTCCGGCATGCTGATCTTCCCGGCGGCCGACGACCTGCTGACGCTGTTCGTGGCCCTGGAGGTCTTCTCCCTCCCGCTGTACCTGCTCTGCGCCGTCGCCCGCCGCCAGCGGCTGATGTCGCAGGAGGCCGCGGTCAAGTACTTCCTGCTCGGCGCCTTCTCCTCGGCGTTCCTCCTCTTCGGCATCGCCCTGGTCTACGGGTACGCGGGCTCGGTCTCGTACGCGGCCATCGCCGACGTCGTCGACGGCACGGTCACGAAGATCGACCCCGCGCTCGCCGACACCATGGGCAACGACGTGCTGCTGCTCATCGGCGGGGCGCTGATCCTGATGGGCCTGCTCTTCAAGGTCGGCGCGGTCCCCTTCCACATGTGGACCCCGGACGTCTACCAGGGAGCCCCGACCCCGGTCACGGGCTTCATGGCGGCCGCGACGAAGGTCGCCGCGTTCGGCGCGCTGCTGCGCCTCCTGTACGTCGTCCTCCCCGGCCTGCGGTGGGACTGGCGGCCGGTGATGTGGGGCGTGGCGATCGTGACCATGCTGGCCGGTGCGGTGATCGCGGTGACCCAGACCGACGTCAAGCGCCTGCTGGCCTACTCGTCGATCGCGCACGCCGGGTTCATCCTGGCCGGTGTGATCGCCACGTCGGCGCAGGGAGTCCAGTCCGTCCTCTTCTACCTGGGCGCGTACTCGTTCGTGACGATCGGCGCGTTCGCCGTGGTCACGCTGGTGCGGGACGCGGGCGGCGAGGCCACCCACCTGTCCAAGTGGGCGGGCCTGGGCCGCCGTTCCCCGCTGACGGCGGCGGTCTTCGCGGTGTTCCTGCTGGCCTTCGCCGGCATCCCGCTGACATCCGGCTTCTCCGGCAAGTTCGCCGTGTTCCGGGCGGCGGCGGAGGGCGGCGCGGGCGTGCTGGTCGTGGTCGGTGTCCTCTCCTCCGCGATCGCCGCGTTCTTCTACATCCGGGTGATCGTGCTGATGTTCTTCAGCGAGCCGAAGGCGGACGGCCCGACGGTGGCCGTCCCGTCACCGCTGACGATGACCACGATCGCGGTCGGCGTGGCCGTCACCCTGGTCCTGGGCGTGGCCCCGCAGTACTTCCTGGACCTGGCGGGCCAGGCGAGCACGTTCGTCCGCTGACGCCCACGGCACGACTGGGCCCGGCTCCCGATGGGGGCCGGGCCAGTCGTGTGCAGCCCTCTGGCCGGTGCTGCGATGCTCCGAGGTGATCTCGGTGAGACCGAGGTCGACGCGGAAGGGGACGGCCACCTTCAGACGGTCGTGGCCAGCGCCCGCACCGCGTGGACCCGCACCTCCGGGTCGGGGTCCGCGAGGTGCTCCGCGTACAGGCCGCCGTCGCCGAGCCGCAGCGCGCGCAGGGCCTCCAGGGCGGTCGCGCGCACCACCGGGTCCGCTACGGCGAGCGCCGCGCGCAGGGCGGCCCCGAGCTCCGGGTCACCCGGCAGGACCTCCGGCAGCTCCCGCAGCGAGCCCGCGGCGGCCGCCCGTACGGCGCGCTCCGCATCGCCGAGGCGGGCCGCGAGCGCCGGGCCCGCCCCCGCGGGGACGGTCTCGCCGATCGCGGCCACGGCGCCGGCCCGCACCGCAGGATCGGCGTCGGTGAGGTACGGGCGCAGGGCCCTGTTGCGCCACCGCCCGCCCTCAGCCGCAGGGCTGTGACCTGCTACGACAGCGGGGTGGCGGAAAGCTCCGCCACCCCGGTGCGCTCGTTCGTCCCGAGGGACGGACTAGCGGGATCCCACAATGCGGCCGGTGACCTCGCCGAGGCCGACGCGGGTGCCCTCGGGGCCCGGCGCCCAGGCGGTGAGGGTGACGGTGTCGCCGTCCTCCAGGAAGGTGCGCTTGCCGTCGGCGAGCTCGATGGCGTCGCGGCCGTTCCACGTCAGCTCCAGCAGCGAGCCGCGCTGGGCGACCTCGGGGCCGCTGACCGTGCCGGATCCGTAGACGTCGCCGGTGCGCAGGGAGGCGCCGTTGACGGTCATGTGCGCGAGCTGCTGGGCGGCGGTCCAGTACATCGTCGCGAACGGCGGCTGCGCCACCTCCTGCCCGTTGATGGAGACGGTGATGTGCAGGTCGAAGCCGCCGGGCCGGTCGGCGTCGGCGTCGTCGAGGTAGGGCAGCAGCGGGAAGTCGCGGGCGGGCGGGGTGACCCGGGCCGCGTCCAGGGCCTCCAGCGGGGTGACCCAGGCGGAGACGGAGGTGGCGAAGGACTTGCCGAGGAAGGGGCCCAGCGGCACGTACTCCCAGGCCTGGATGTCGCGCGCCGACCAGTCGTTGAGCAGGAACAGTCCGAAGACGTGGTCCTCGAACTCGGCCAGCGGCACCGGGCGGCCCAGCTCGGAGGGGGTGCCGACGACGAAGCCGACCTCCGCCTCGATGTCGAGCTTGACCGACGGGCCGAAGACGGGCACCGGATCGGCGGGGGCCTTGCGCTGCCCCGAGGGGCGCACGACGTCGGTGCCGGAGACGACGATCGTGCCGGAGCGGCCGTGGTAACCGATCGGCAGGTGCTTCCAGTTGGGCGTCAGGGCGTCACCGTCCGGGCGGAACATCCTGCCGACGTTGGTGGCGTGGTGCTCGCTCGCGTAGAAGTCGACGTAGTCGGCGACCTCGTAGGGCAGGTGCAGGGTGACGGCGTCGAGCGGGTGCAGGTGCGGCTCGACGGTCTCCCGGTGGCCGGGGTTGGTCACCCAGGCGGTCAGCGCGCGGCGCACGTCGCGCCAGGCGGTGCGGCCGGCGGCCAGCAGCGGGTTGAGCGAGGACTGCCCGAGGAGCGCCGCGTACGGGGAACCGAGCGCGACCGCGGCCGCCCCGGCGTCGAGCACGTGTCCGCCGATGCGCACACCGATGCGACGGCGCGGATCCCCGGAAGGGGAGAAGACGCCGTACGGGAGGTTGTGCGGCCCGAACGGGTCGCCCTCGGGGACATCGAGGGGGCTCTGCTGGGGCATGGGGTACTGCCTCGCTTTCGACGCGGTCCGGGGGTATCCCGGTGGCTGGTTGATACGTTACGTGCCCAGTGGGGCCTGTGGGAGGCCGGATTCGGGCGCTATTTGTAGGACTTGTCCAATGGGGTCCGTATCCTTGCGCCGTGAACTCCGCCCCGCTTTCGGCCCTCCCTTTTTCTCTCATCGCCACTGACCTGGACGGGACCCTGCTGCGCGCCGGAGACACCGTCTCCGCCCGCTCGTACGCGGCGCTCGCGACGGCGCGCGCCGCCGGCGCCCAACACATCATCGTCACCGGACGCCCCGTCCCACAGGTCCGGCACGTGCTGGACGACCTCGGCTACACAGGGCTTGCAGTGTGCGGGCAGGGCGCGCAGGTGTACGACACGGCGCGCGGCCGCCTGCTGCACTCCGTGGAGATGGACCGGGAGCTGGCCGAGGTGGCGCTCGGGAAGATCGAGGCGGAGATCGGAGAGGTCTACGCGGCCGTCGACGGGGAGGGGGTGGACGCCGAGATGCTGATGGCGCC
>NZ_JBHYVA010000758.1:0-3923 GCF_042750055.1 Streptomyces sp. NPDC059456 | reverse complement strand
CGCGGGCGCCCAAGGACCGCCGCCGGGCTCGGGCCACGCACCGGGCCCGGTGTCCCCCGGCCCAGCCCCGGGCCGGGTGGTGGCGTCGGGGGCGGGAACCGGTGGGTCCTCGGCGCGGGATCCCGTCCGCTCCCCGGCCGGCGGCCAGGCCCCGGCGGGCGCGGCGCCCCAGGGGCCGCCGCCGGGCTCGGGCCACGTTCCGGGGCCGGCGGGTTCGGGGCCCGTTCCGTGGCCGGCGGGTTCGGGGCCCGGGTGCGCTCCGGGCCGGGTGGTGGCGTCGGGGGCGGGAACCGGTGGGTCCTCGGCGCGGGATCCCGTCCGCTCCCCGGCCGGCGGCCAGGCCCCGGCGGGCGTCCAAGGGTCGGGCCACGTGGTCGCGCCCGGCGGGGTGGTGCCGGACGGTGGTCGGGGGTCCGCGGGTTCGGGCGCGGCTTCCGGCAGGGCCGGCGGCACGGTGACGCTGCCGAGGCCGTACCCGGTCGTACCGGGCTCCCGGGGGTCGCGCGGCGGCGGTTCCGGGTCGGGCTCGTGGCGCGGTCCCGGCAGCACGGCGTGCGAGGGCGGCGCGGGTTCCGCCGGCGGGCGCGGGGACGGCACCGGCCCCGGGAAGGCCGTCACCGACGACGCCGAGTGGAACCGGCTCTCCAGGGTGTCCCCCGGATCCGGGTCCGGGTCCGGATCCGTGTCGGGGGCCGGTTCCGTGCCCGGGTCCCCGTACAGCTTCTGCCACCAGTCGTCCGCGCCCCGCTGACTCATGCGCTCATTGTCGGCCCCCCGCAGCGGCGGAAAACGCCGAATGCGCGAAAAGGGCCCCACCGGGACGCCGCCCGGTGGAGCCCCTTTTCGCATCCCTCGTACGACCTACCGGATGTCGTACGCCCGCACGACCGTCCGGGTGACGGCCGCACCGAACGCGTCGGTGAGCCCCACCCTCAGCGTCACCTGCGCCCCGGCCCCCGCGTGGTCGACGACCGCCGACCGCCCGTCTCGGCCGCCCGCGCCTGCGTCCCGTGCTCACCGCCGTCGTACGCGTACGACGGCTTCGCCGACTTCAGCGCCCCCGACGCGTACCCGGCGTGACCCGTGACGCCCAGCCCGATCGTCTGCCCGTCCGTCGCGGGCAGCGTCTTCATGCCGTCCGCGGACGGGAGCGTCCCCGCCGGGAACAGGATCGGCAGGGCTGCGAGTACTGTGCCGGGTCCTGCTTCGAGCGGAAGGGCCACGCCGTGACCACCGCCTGCGAGCGCTGCCAGGCCCGCGCCGGGGCGCCGAACTTCTCGATGGACTGCGTCAGTTCGTACGTGGCCTCCTCGGCGGGGACCTCGATGACCCCGGACGGGTACCCGCTGTCGCCGATCTGCCCGCCGTTGCGCTTGAGGACCAGCCCGCCCGCGTCGCCGAAGGACCCCGGCTGCACGTAGTGCCCGCCGTCCCCCCACGTCGCGCGGGCGAAGCCGATCGGGTTGCCCTGCCGTTCGGCGGCGAGCTGCGGCCGGCCGGGTCGGTGGACACCAGGATCCGGTCGCCGGTGACGAGGGTCACGGTGACGGGGGCCGTGGGCTGTTCGCCGGCCGCCCCGCAAGCCGCTTCCGGCCGGCGGATGTCGGTGCTGCGGTGGCGTCACCTTGGCAGGGAGCCGGGGGGTGCGGCGATGATGTCCGAGGCGGGTTTGCGCCGTGGCCGCATCCCGCCAGGAACGGCGTCAAGAGGGTGGGTGGAAGGGTTGCTGAGTGCGATAGGCCTGGACGAGGGCCAGGAGTCGGCGTACCGCGCGCTGGTGTCGCTGGGGGCTGCGGAGGTGCCGGACCTCGCGCACCGGCTGGCGCTGCCGGTGCCGCAGACCGAGCGGGCGCTGCGGCACCTGGAGCGGCACGGGCTGGCGGCGCAGTCCTCGGCCCGCCCGGGCCGGTGGGTGGCGGCGCCGCCGGGGGTGGCGCTGGGGGCGCTGCTCACCCAGCAGCGGCACGAGCTGGAGCAGGCGGAGCTGGCGGCGGCGTGGCTGGCGCAGGAGTACCGGGCGGAGGCGGCCGAGCCGTCCGTGCACGACCTGGTGGAGGTGGTGACGGGCGCGAGCGCGGTGGCGCACCGCTTCCACCAGCTCCAGGTGGGCGCGGTGGAGGAGGTGTGCGCCCTGGTCAGCAGCCGGCCCCAGGTGGTGACGGCGATGGACAACGAGGCGGAGGAGCAGGCCGCCGCGCGGGGCGTGGAGTACCGGGTGGTGATCGAGCGGGACGTACTGACCCTGCCGACCGGGATCCGGGAGGCGTCGACGGCGCTCGCGCGGGGCGAGGGCGTCCGGGTGACCCAGCAGGTGCCGACGAGGCTGGTGATCGCGGACCGGTCCCTGGCGCTGGTGCCGCTGACGGGGCCGGGGGCGGAGCCGGCGGCGCTGGTGGTGCACGCGTCGGGGCTGCTGGAATCGCTGACCGGGCTGTTCGAGGCGGTGTGGCGGGAGGCGCTGCCGCTGCGGCTGGGGGCGGCGGGGGCGGAGGAGTCCGAGGGCGTGCCCGACACGACGGACCTGGAGATCCTCACGCTGCTGCTGGCGGGCATGACGGACGCGAGCGTGGCCAAGCACCTGGATCTGGGGCTGCGGACGGTGCAGCGGCGGGTCAAGGGCCTGATGGAGCTGTCCGGGGTGACGACGCGGCTCCAGTTGGGCTGGCACGCGTACGAACGGGGCTGGGTGGCCCGATAGGCCCTGGTCGGTCAGGCTGAGCGCATGGATCTGCCTCAGCTGCTCCTGGTGGGGCTGGTGCTCCTGCTCGGGGTGGTCGGGGTGCTGGTCCCGGGTGTGCCGGGGACCTGGCTGGTCTGGGCGGGCGTGCTGTGGTGGGCGCTGCACGAGCGGTCGGCGCTCGCGTGGTCCCTGCTGGTCGCGGCGACCGCGCTGCTGCTGGTGGTCCAGGTGGTCAAGTGGCAGTTGCCGCCGCGGCGGCTGCGCGGGGTGGGCGTCACCCGCCGGATGGTCGTGTACGCGGGCGCGGGCGCGCTGCTCGGCTTCGTGGTGGTGCCGGTGGTGGGGGCGGTTCCGGGGTTCGTGGGCGGCATCTACCTGAGCGAGCGGCTGCGGCTGGGCACCCACGGCGAGGCCTGGGCCTCGGTGCGGGCGGTGATGCGGGCGGTGGGGACGAGCGTCCTGGTGGAACTGCTCGCGTGCCTGATGGTGGCGGGCGCCTGGCTGGGCGCGGTCCTGGTCGGCTGACCGAACGCCGCGCGGGGGGGCACCGGAGCCGGGGCCACCACCCTGCTCGGCGGGGCCTGGACGTGGTCCGCGGCGGCCCGCGGCGGGGCCGGATCCCGGCGGCCCCGACCGACGGCGTCCGGCTTCGACGGCCCGACGCCCCGCCGGTGTTCGCGGCGTAGTGCCGAAGACCGAGGGCCGGTCGGCCGAGCGCCCGATGCGCGGCGGGCGCCGTGGGACGAGGCTGGGGGGCATGACGGAGTTCAAGGGGTTCAGCGAGGCGGAGTCGGCGTATCTCGGGTCGCAGAGGCTGGGGCGGCTGGCGACGGTGGACGCGGCAGGGCAGCCGCAGGCCAACCCGGTGGGGTTCTTCCCGCAGGAGGACGGCACGGTCCTGGTCGGCGGTCTGGCGATGGGGACGACGAAGAAGTGGCGCAACCTCCAGGGCAATCCGCTGCTGTCCCTGGTGGTGGACGATCTGGTGAGCACCCGGCCGTGGAAGGTCCGGGGCATCGAGATCCGCGGCCGCGCCACGCTGGAGGTGGGCCCGCACGCACTGGGTCCGCACTTCAGCCCGGAGGTGATCCGGATCCACCCGGAGCGGGTGTTCGCCTGGGGCCTGGACGGGTGACGCCCCGCGCCCGGGGGAGGAGGGGGCGGGCGGGGGGGGGTCTGGGGCACCGCGGGCGGCGGCGGGGCGGGGGGGGCGGGCGGCCGGGGCCGGTGGCCGGCGCCGGGG
>NZ_JBHYVA010000757.1:0-3923 GCF_042750055.1 Streptomyces sp. NPDC059456 | reverse complement strand
GGGGGGGTGGGGCCCTGGGCGCGGGGGTTGGGGGCCGGGGGGGGGCGGGTGCGCACCCCGGCCCCCCGCTACCAGGCGTACGCGCTCGCCGTACGCCACCTGCCGCGCGGCTTCGTGGCCGAACGGATGGCCCGCAAGCGGCGCGCACCCCGGGCGCAGCCGCGCACCGCGGTCGACTAGAGCTCGGTGACCTTGCCGTCCGCGACCTCCAGGCGGCGGGTCACGTGCACCGCGTCCAGCATCCGCCGGTCGTGGGTGACGAGCAGCAGGGTGCCCTCGTACGCGTCCAGGGCCGACTCCAGCTGTTCGATCGCCGGCAGGTCCAGGTGGTTCGTCGGCTCGTCCAGCACCAGCAGGTTCACCCCGCGGCCCTGGAGCAGCGCCAGGGCCGCCCGGGTGCGCTCGCCGGGGGAGAGGGTCGCCGCCGGGCGCAGCACGTGGGCCGCCTTCAGCCCGAACTTGGCCAGCAGCGTCCGCACGTCGGCCGGCTCGGTGTCCGGGACCGCCGCGCAGAAGGCCTCCAGCAGCGGCTCGTCCCCGAGGAAGAGCCCGCGCGCCTGGTCCACCTCGCCGACCAGTACGCCCGAACCGAGCACGGCCGCACCGGAGTCGGGTGCCAGCCGGCCGAGGAGCACGGCGAGCAGCGTGGACTTGCCCGCGCCGTTGGCGCCGGTGATCGCCACCCGGTCCGCCCAGTCGATCTGCAGACTGGCCGGGCCGAAGGCGAAGTCCCCGCGCCGCACGGCCGCTTCGCGCAGGGTGGCGACGACCGAGCCGGAGCGCGGCGCCGCCGCGATCTCCATGCGCAGCTCCCACTCCTTGCGGGGCTCGTCGACGACTTCGAGCCGCTCGATGGCGCGCTGCGTCTGGCGGGCCTTGGCGGCCTGCTTCTCGCTGGACTCCCCGCGCAGGTTCTTGCCGATCTTGTCGTTGTCGCTCGCCTTGCGGCGGGCGTTGCGCACGCCCTTGTCCATCCAGTTGCGCTGCATCTGGGCGCGGCCCTCCAGGGCCGCCTTCCTGCCCGCGTACTCGTCGAACTCCTCGCGGGCGTGCGTACGGGCCCGCTCGCGCTCCTCCAGGTAGGCGTCGTAGCCGCCGCCGTAGAGGTTGATCTGCTGCTGCGCCAGGTCGAGTTCGAGGACCTTGGTGACGGTCCGGGTCAGGAACTCGCGGTCGTGGCTGATCACGACCGTGCCCGCGCGCAGGCCCTTCACGAACCGCTCCAGGCGCTCCAGGCCCTCCAGGTCGAGGTCGTTGGTCGGCTCGTCGAGGAGGAAGACGTCGTAGCGCGAGAGCAGCAGCGAGGCGAGGCCGGCGCGGGCCGCCTGGCCGCCGGACAGGGCGGTCATCGGCAGGTCCAGGCCGACGGCCAGCCCGAGCTCGTCGGCGACCTCCTGGGCCCGCTCGTCGAGGTCGGCGCCGCCGAGGTTCAGCCACTGGTCCAGCGTCGTCGCGTACGCGTCGTCCGCGCCCGGTGTCCCGTCGACCAGGCCCTGCGTCGCCGCGTCCAGCGCCGCCTGGGCGGCGGCCACGCCCGTACGCCGGGCCAGGAACTCCCGTACGGACTCACCGGGGCGCCGCTCGGGCTCCTGGGGCAGGTGGCCGACGGCGGCGGTGGGCGGGGAGAGCCTCAGCTCACCGGTCTCGGGGGTGTCCAGGCCGGCGAGCAGGCGCAGCAGGGTGGACTTCCCGGCGCCGTTGACGCCGACGAGGCCGATGACGTCGCCGGGCGCGACGACGAGGTCGAGTCCGGCGAAGAGCGTGCGCTCACCGTGCGCGGCGGTGAGGTTCTTGGCGACGAGGGTTGCAGTCATGGTCCGTCGATCCTATCCGCGCCGGTCCGCGGCCCCGGCCGTGGCAGCAAAGGTGGGATGGACGTCATTGCGGACGTCCCCGGCGGGTCACACCATGGGGTCATGTCGTTGCGAAACGTGCTCGTCGTCCTGTACGACGGCGTGCAGAGCCTGGACGTGACCGGTCCCGTGGAGGTGTTCGCCGCCGTCGACCGCTTCCCGGAGCGGGCGGGCACCGGGTACGCGATCCGCACGGCGTCCCCCGGCGGCGCGCCGGTACGGACGAGCAGCGGGCTCACGCTGGTGCCGGACGGGGACCTGGAGGCCGCGGGCCCGGGGCCGGGCACCACCGTGCTCGTGCCCGGAGGGCGGTACCGGGGGGACTTCGAGCCGCGGCTCACCACATGGCTGCGGGCGCACGGGGGTCGCGCGGAGCGGCTGGTGTCGGTCTGCACGGGCGGGCTGCTGCTGGCCGAGGCCGGGCTGCTGGACGGGCTGCGGGCCACCACGCACTGGTCCGTGTGCGAGCGGATGGCCCGGACCTACCCGAACGTGACCGTCGAACCGGATCCGATCTACGTACGGGACGGCCGGGTGGCCACCTCGGCCGGGGTCACAGCGGGGATCGACCTCGCGCTGGCCCTGGTGGAGGAGGACCACGGCAGGGAGCTCGCGCTGGCCATCGCACGGCACCTGGTGGTGTTCCTGCGCCGGCCCGGGAACCAGGCGCAGTTCAGCGTGCAGCTGGCGGCGCAGACCGCGCAGCGGGATCCTTTGCGTGAGGTGCAGCAGTGGATCACGGAGCATCCCGGCGCGGACCTGAGCGTCGAGTCCCTGGCGGCCCGCGCCCGGCTCTCACCCCGCCACTTCGCCCGTGCCTTCCAGGCGGAGACGGGAGTCACGCCGGGGCGGTACGTGGAGCGCGTCCGCGTGGAACACGCGCGGCGGCTGCTGGAGGACACGGGGGACGGGGTGGCCCAGATCTCCCGGGCCTGCGGCTACCGCACCCCGGAGGCGCTCCGGCGGGCCTTCCTGAAGACCCTGGGCCAGCCCCCGGCCGAATACCGCCGCCGCTTCGGCCACCACCTCCCCTGACGACGCCCGCCGACCGGGCCCGCCATCCACCCGCCATTCCGGAGGAACCATGCAGATCGCCGTCCTGCTCTACGACCGGTTCACCGCCCTCGACGCCATCGGGCCCTTCGACACGCTCGGCCGCCTTCCCGACGCCGAGACCGTGTTCGTCTCCGAGCGGCCCGGGCCGGTGCGGACCGACAACGGGTCGCTGGCCCTCGTCGCCGACAAGGGGCTCGACGAGGTGATGCGGCCCGACATCGTCATCGTGCCCGGTGGCCCGCACCCCGAGCTGGAGATGGAGAACCCCGCCGTCATCGACTGGCTGCGCGCCGTCGACGCGACCACCACCTGGACCACGTCCGTCTGCACGGGCTCGCTCCTGCTGGCCGCCGCCGGCCTGCTCAAGGGCCGCAAGGCCGCCGGCCACTGGCTGTACCTGGACCGGCTGCCCGCCTTCGGCGCCGAACCCACCGGCGAGCGCGTCGTCTACGACGGGAAGTACGTCACCGCCGCCGGAGTGTCCTCCGGCATCGACATGGGCCTCGGCCTGCTCGGCAGGATCGCCGGGGACGCGTACGCCCAGACCGTCCAGCTGATGACCGAGTACGACCCCCAGCCGCCCTACGACGCCGGCTCGCCGGCCAAGGCCCCGGCCGAGATCGTGGCGCGGCTGCGCGGGCTCACCGCCGCGCAGGCCCCCCGGCCGTCCAGCTGAACGAGGGGGCACGGCGTTCCAGGAACGCGGCGACGCCCTCCGCGGTGTCGTCGCTCGCGGCCGCCTGCTGCGCCCAGTGCGCGTCCCGGTCCGTCCGTCCGTCCGCGAACTCCTTGGCCGCCGCCTGCGTCAGCTGCGAGCGGGTGGTGAGGACGCGGGCGAAGTCGGCGACGCGCTTGTCCAGGTGCCCGGCCGGCAGCAGCTCGTTCAGGAAGCCGGCCCGCAGCGCGTGTTCCGCGTCGATCAGCTCCGCCGAGAAGAGGAGGTACTTGGCGACCGCCGGGCCGACCAGCGAGGCCAGCCGGCGGGTCGAGGACGCGGGGTAGACGATGCCCAGC
>NZ_JBHYVA010000756.1:296-3928 GCF_042750055.1 Streptomyces sp. NPDC059456 | reverse complement strand
CCGGGCGCGCCGCGGGGGGGTGCGGCGCCCCCGCGGCCGTGGCCAGGGGGAACTCGGTCCAGACGGTCTTGCCGCGCCGGGTGGAGCGGGTGCCCCACCGTTCGGTGAGCTGGGCCACCAGGAAGAGGCCGCGCCCGCCCTCGTCGGTGGTGCGCGCCCGCCGGAGGTGCGGGGCGGTGCTGCTGCTGTCGGAGACCTCGCAGATCAGGCTGCGGTCGCGGATGAGCCGCAGGGTCAGCGGCGTGCCGCCGCCGTACCGGTAGGCGTTGGTGACCAGTTCGCTGACGACCAGTTCGGCGGTGAAGGCCAGCTCCCCCAGGCCCCACCGGGACAGGGTGGCCTCCGTCAGGTGCCGCGCCCGGGCGGCGGCGGCCGGCTCTGCGGGCAGTTCCCAGACGGCGACGTGCTCCGGCGCCAGCACGCGGGTGCGGGCGAGGAGCAGGGCGACGTCGTCCGGCGGGTGGTCCGGCAGCATGGCGTCCTGCACCGCCGTGCACGTCTCCTCCAGCGAGCGGCCGGGCCGGGACAGGGCCCCGCGCAGCCGCTGGAGTCCCTCGTCGAGGTCGAAGCCACGGGCCTCGACCAGGCCGTTCGTGTACAGCGCCAGCAGACTTCCCTCGGCGAGTTCCAGTTCGGCGGACTCGAAGGGGAGTCCGCCCAGCCCCAGCGGCGGCCCCTCGGGCAGGTCGAGCAGGCTCACCGTGCCGTCGGCGGCCACCACGGCGGGGGGCAGATGGCCCGCCCGGGCCAGGGTGCAGCGCCGGGAGGTGGGGTCGTAGACCGCGTAGAGGCAGGTCGCGCCGACGATCTGCCGGCCCCGAGAGCGCCCGTCTGCCGGCTCCTGCTCGGCCGCCAGGCGGTTGACCAGGTCGTCCAGGTGGGACAGGACCTCGTCCGGCGCGTAGTCGAGGCCGGCCAGGGTGTGCACGGCCGTGCGCAGGCGGCCCATGGTGGCCGCGGCGTGCAGACCGTGGCCGACGACATCGCCGACGACGAGGGCGACGCGCGCTCCGGAGAGCGGGATGACGTCGAACCAGTCGCCGCCGACACCGGTGGCGGGGTCGGCCGGCAGGTAGAGGTGCGCGACGTCGACCGCACTGTACGCGGGCAACGCCTGCGGCAGCAGGCTGCGCTGCAAGGTCACCGCGGCCTGATGCTGCTGGGTGTAGCGGCGGGCGTTGTCGATGCACACGGCGGCGCGCGCGGCGAATTCCTCCGCCAGCGTGAGGTCGTCCTCCTCGAACGGCTCCGGGCGTCCGGCCCGCCACAGGCTGAGCAGGCCGAGGAGCAGACCGCGGGCCGTCAGCGGTACGACGATCAGCGAGTGGGCGTTCAGGCCGAGGGCGCGCCGGGTGCGCTCCGGATCCTGGAAGTACCAGCCGGGGCTGCTGCGGAGCTCCGGCTCGAGGATGGGCTGCTGCTCGGCGAGGCACCTGGCCTGCGGGGTACGGGGGTCGAAGTGGAAGACCTCTCCCGCGGGGTACATCACCCCCAGCGCCTCTGCCACGACCGAGTGGAGGGCCATTCTGCGCACCGGTCCGCCCTCCTCCTCGGCGCTCTCCTCCCCCCGGGCGACCGACTCCAGGAGGTCCACCGAGACGGCGTCCGCGAGGTCGGGGACGGCGACGTCGGCCAGCTCCCGGGTGGTGCGGCCGAGGTCCAGTGTGGTCCCGATGCGGGCGCTCGCCCGGTTGAGCAGGGCGAGCCGCCGGCGGGCCCGGTAACGGTCGGTGACGTCCTCCACCAGCTGGGTGACTCCGAGGATCCCGCCGGAGGGGTCCTCCATCCGGAACGCCGACACCGACACCACCCGCTCGTGGTCCGGGTCGCTCCGCAGGCGACAGGGCTGCTCGGTGAAGATCAGCGGGGCGCCCGTCTCCAGCACCCTCCGCAGCCGGGTTTCGATGGTCTTCAGGTCCGGTCCGATGAGGAAGTCGCCGATGCTCCGGCTCCGGATCTCCGCCGTGGAGAGTTGTGTGTACCGGGCCAGCGCCCGGTTGATCCGCAGGATGCTCAGATCGGGGGCGTGGACGGACAGCCCGATCGGGGAGCGCCGGAACAGACCGTCCAGCACCGACCGGTCCGTCTCCCACCGGAGCACCTCCTCCGCCGGGGCCGCGACGAGGAACCACTCGCGGGCCGGGCCGGCGCGGACGACGGCGCGGACGCGGAAACCCAGCTCCACCCGTCGTCCGCTGCGGTGCAGGACGGGCAGGACGCCCGACCAGCCACGGTCGCGCTCGCACGCGGCCGCCGCGGCCCGGACCGTCTCGTGGTCACGGGAGTCGCACAGCACCTCCAGGGCCGTGCGGCCCAGCACCTCGTCGGGCCGGTAGCCGAGGTACTCCTGTGCGCGCTCGCTCCAGCCGACGACCCTGCCGTCGTCGTCCAGGACCGCCGAGGCGGAGTTGTACAGCGCGAACGGGTCCTCGGGCACCTCGCCCGATCCCGGCGCCGGTGCGTCCATCGCTGCCACCCTTCGACCGGGCATGACCGCGGCGACCACCCGGAGCGATCGGGGACCGGGGACCGGGCGGTCGGAGCGGTCGGCTCATCTTCAGTATCGCCGCGCCGCCACACGTCGGCAGAGGGGCGTCCACCACCGGACGGCGGCCGGTGCCGGCGGACGGGCGGGCCCTCAGGGGCATGCCGCCTTCGGAGTAATGGCCGTTTTGCCCGTACCGCCGTGCCACGCTGGGGCCTCGATGGACCGGGGTCGCGTCAGGAGACCGGAATGCACCACTCAGGCGAGGGGCCGTGTGAGCGGATCCACCCTGCCCGGCCGGTCGGCCCGAGGACGTCGGTGCGGGAACGGAGCAGTCCTGGCGCCGGGCGCCCGTGACGGCGGGAAGCGGGGAAGAACCGCACCCGGGGCAGCCGCACCTTCCCGACCTGCACCTGCGCCTGCGTACCGAGTTGGCCAGGATCGACGAGCAGCTGCGCTCCCTGCTGGCCGCCATGGACCGGCTGCAGGGCCTGCTGGACGCGGTGGTGTCGATCAGCCGGGAGGTGGAGCTGCCCGACGTGCTGCGCCGTATCGTGACCACCGCCATGGACCTGGTCGGCGCCCGCTACGGGGCACTGGGCGTACTCAGCGAGTCCGGCGAGTAGCTGGAGCAGTTCCTCACCGCCGGCCTGTCCGACCAGGAACGCACCGATCTCGCCGAGACCGGTCTGCCCCGCGGTCTGGGCGTCCTCGGGCACCTGATCCACCACCCCGAACCCCTGCGGGTCGACAGCATCTCGGCCCATCCGTCGTCCACCGGGTTCCCCGCCGGCCACCCGCACCTGAACACGCTGCTCGGTGTCGCCATCACCGTCCGCGGCAAGATCTACGGTGACCTCTACCTCTCCGAGCGGCGCGACGGGCTTCCCTTCGACGTCCATGACGAGAACGTCGTCGTCGCCCTGGCCAGCGCCGCCGGAATCGCGATCGAGAAGGTCCGCCTGTTCGAACAGGTTCGCCTCGGCGCCGAGCAGTTCCAACGGCTCCTGCTCCCCACCCTGCCCGACCTGCGGCCGTTCGCCGCCGCCGCCATCTACCGGCCCGGGGGGGGGGCCCCCCCGCCCGCCGGGGGCGGGGGGGGGGGCGCCCGCCCGGGCGGCGGCCCCCCCGCGCCGGGGGGGGGGGC
>NZ_JBHYVA010000756.1:0-286 GCF_042750055.1 Streptomyces sp. NPDC059456 | reverse complement strand
CCCCTGCCATGCGTGGCGTGCCCCCCCCACCCACCCCCCCCCCCCGCCCCTCACCCCGGCCGGCTCCCCGGCGACTGGTACGACGCCGTCCCGCTGGCCGACGACACCGTGGCGGTCGTCATCGGCGACGTGGCCGGTCACGATCTGGAGGCCGCGGCCTCCATGGCCTCCACCCGGAACATGCTGAGGGCCCTGCTGTTCGACCAGAGCCATCCGCCCAGCGCCATCCTCGCCCAGCTCGACCGCACCCTGTCTCTGATACACAACTGACGCTCGCGCCGACTAT
>NZ_JBHYVA010000755.1:0-3939 GCF_042750055.1 Streptomyces sp. NPDC059456 | reverse complement strand
CCGGGCACCCCCCCCGGGCCCGGCCCGCGCCCGCGGGCCGCCCCCGATCAGGAGTGGAAGACGTGATGGACGACGCCCGACGCCCCAAGAGCAGAACCGGATCGGACCGGCAGGAACCGGAACCGGCTCCCGCCCACAGCCCTCGACCGCAGGGCTCCACGGGCCCTGCGGGTCTCACCCGCCGGAGCCTCCTGCACGGCGGGGTGCTGGCCACGGCGCTCGCCGCCCTGGAGCTGGCGGGAAGGTCCTCCACCGTCCCGATGAGGACGGTCTCGGCCTCGTCGCCGGGTGACCGGGCCGGCGTCCCGGCCCTGCCCGACATCCAGTTCGACATCGCCGGCTACACGGCCCCCGTCACCACCGAGGACGGCGTCGAGGTGCAGTTCGGGCCGGTGCACACGCTGTTCGTCACGGCCCGTCTGCTGCGGGCCCCCACCCGCATGGACCAGGCCAAGCTGAGCGGGGCCCTGGCCGCGATCGAACGCGCCTACCCCTTCAGCCCCGCCGGGGTCTTCACGTTCGTCTCGTACGGACTGCCGTACTTCAGCCGGCTGCCCGGCGGACTGCACGGCCCGCTGGTCTCCGCGCACATGCCCCGCCTGACGTCCGCGGCGGGCCGCTACGCCCTGGAGGAGGCGGTGGCCGGCCCCACGGACGTCGGCCCCGCCAACCCCGGGATCGTCAAGCGGCGCTTCAACGTACCGGTGTCCATCGAGGACAACGACCTGCTGTTCACGCTGCGCAGCGACGACGCCGGGCACATCCAGGACGTGCTGCGCTGGCTGGGCGGAAGCCAGGTCCTGGCCGGCCGCCCCCAGCCCTCGCCGCACCTGGAGGACCTCCTGGCCTTCACGTCGAGCCGGGCGATGTTCACCCAGATCGGGCTGCCCCGGAAACTGGCGGACGCCGAGTCGCTCGTGTACGCCTTCATGGTCAATCCGAAGTCGCCGATGTGGATGGGGTTCGCCGACCAGCAGGTGGCCGGGAGCGCTCCGGCCGCGGACGTCACCTTCCGGGCGAGCGGGCTCACGACCTGCGGTCCGGGGGACTATTTCGACCACGGCGCCGTCCAGCACCTCTCGCACGTCATCCTGGACCTCAAGCAGTTCTACGACGTCGACGACGCCGGGGTGCCCGGCGACGACGCCGCCTTCTCGGAACGCGTGCAGTACATGTTCCGCTCCACACCGCCGCCTTCGGCTGGCAACGCCGACCAGATCACGGACGGCGGCGGGCCCGCGTTCCTGCCGAACACCTTCCGCGGCACGGACGACGCGGAGTTGAGCGCCCGGGGCATCGGCACCCCGGAGGGCGAGCACCGCATCGGCCACCTCTCGTGCCTGCAGAGGTCCTCGCGCAGGGCCGACGGCAGCCCGCTGCACCTGCGCATGGACGGGCCGGGGTACGACTCCATGGACGTGCCCGACGGATCCGCCCAGCCCAAGCTGGAGTTCACCGCCTTCGTCCCGACCGCCGAGTTCTTCGCCCGGATGCGCACCGACCAGGCCTCGCTCGACCTGGCGTCACGGCACGGCGTTCCCGAGGACGAGAACGGCCTGGAGCGGTTCCTGACCGCCACCCGGCGCCAGAACTTCCTCACTCCGCCGCGTCGCCACCGGGCGTTCCCCCTCGTCGAGCTGATCTGACGGCGAGGCCGAAGAAGTCCTCGATCACCCGGACCGCGTCGAGGCTGCGGCGGTCCTGTCCGAGGAGGCTGGCGAGCGTCCTGGCCGCGGTCGGGATGGGGGGGCCCCCGCGGTGGTGGGTGTACCGCCCGCGGGGGGGCGGGGTCACCGGCGGGTCCTGGGTTTCGGCGGGGGGGCGGGGGCGGCCCCCGGGGGGCAACCCCCCCCGGCGGGCGGCCGCCCGGGGGGACGGGGCCGTGACGTCCACGCCGTTGCGGCGGGCGTAGTACCGCGCCGTCTCCTGCGCCGACAGGCACGTGCCGCCCGAATGCCGTCCGCCCAGGGTCACCCGGCCGCCCTCGTACGGTACGACCCGGTCGCCGGTCCCGTGGATGATCAAGGTCGGCAGCGGGTGGAGCCGCGAGGTGCGCGGGGCGAAGTTCTCCGCCACCGGCTGTGCCGCGGAGATCACCGCCGCACCGGCGAGCCGCTCGGGGATCTCGTGCAGGAACCGGAAGACGAGGTACCCGCCGTTGGAGAAGCCCACCGCGTGGACGCGGGAGGCGTCGGCGCCGTGGGTGCGCACCAGGCGATCGATGACGGCGGTGGTGAAGGCGACCTCGTCCACGCCTGCCGTGCGGGCCGCGAAGCTCGTGTCCGCGCGGGCGTCGTTCCAGTGCCGGCGGTGGCTGTCGAGGTAGGCGACGATCGCGCCCGACGTGTTCACGACGCCGTCGAGCGCCCTGCGGGTGGCCAGCCGGAGCGTCCGGGCGCTCTGGTAGGCACCGTGGAAGACCAGTACCACCGGCGCGCCCTCCCGCGGGGGAACGGGCCGGACCACGGTGAACGAGCGTCTCAGGCCGCCGGCGTCCAGGGTCTCCCGGCGGACCACCGCACCGTACGGCATGACTGCCTCCCGACCTTTCGAGTGATGTGACGGCATCCAATCAATTTGCACTTGAAGTGTCATTACTTCGGATGCGGCACGTCAAGCCCCGCACCCCGCCGGCCGTACGGTGACCCACGCGGGTGACGCGGCGACGCCCCGTGACCGGCCGGCGGATACCGCTGGTAGAGCTGATGCATGACGGCGGAGTCGGGGACAGAGGGGACCGAGCTGCGGACCTTGCGGCCGGACGAGTGGGACGTGTGGTTCGCCACCCTGGAGCGCGCCTTCGGCGGGGCGCCCAAACCGCCCGCTGCCCGCGAGCTCTGGCGGACCCTGACCGAGCCCGAGCGCTCGCTCGCGGCATGGGCCGGCGACGACTGCGTGGGCACGGCCGGAGCCTTCTCCTTCGGGCTCTCGGTCCCGGGCGGAGCCCTGGTCGCCGCGGCCGGCGTCACGATGGTGAGCGTCGCGGCCACGCACCGCAGGCGCGGGCTGCTCACCGCGATGATGCGGCGCCAGCTGGACGACGTGCACGGGCGGGGCGAGCCCCTGGCCGTGCTGATCGCCTCGGAGCCGGACGTCTACGGCCGGTTCGGCTACGGCATGGCCGCCTACCAGCTCTCCGCCCTGATCGACACCGACCGGGTCCGGCTCGCCGTACCGGACGGTACGGATGCGGTGCGGATCCGGTACGCCGACCCCGTGGCATCACTCGACGCCTGCGAGACCGTGTACGCACAGCGCGTGCCGCTGCGGCCCGGGATGCTGGCACGCCGGCCCGGCTGGGAGCGGCTGGCCGTCGTCGAGGCCGGTGGTCCCGGGCCCGCCGGCGGAGCGCCGCTGCAATGCGTGCTCGCCGAGCGCGACGGGGCCACCGTCGGGTACGCCCGTTTCCGCAACAGGCCGGAATGGGATGCGAGCGGTCCCCGGGGCACGGTCGTGGTGGGCGATCTGGAGGCGCTGGACCCGGCCGCCCACGCCGCCCTGTGGGAGTTCCTGTTCTCCATCGATCTGACCTCGTGGCTCTCGCTGCCGAACCGGCCGGCCGACGATGCGTGGGTGCACCTCGTGTCCGACGTCCGCCGTTGCCAGATCCGCCTGCGCGACGCGCTGTTCGTGCGGCTGGTCGACGTCCCCGCCGCGCTGCGGGCCCGGACGTACCGCACGCCCGTCGAGGTCGTCCTCCAGGTCGAGGACCCCGTCTGCCCCTGGAACGAAGGGCGTTGGCGGCTCATCGGGGGCGTCGACGGCGCGCAGTGCACGCGCACCGGCGCCGACCCCGACGTGGCGTTGTCCGTACGGGATCTGGGCTGCGCCTATCTCGGCGGCACGTCGCTCGCCGCCCTCGCCGCGGCGGGGGGGGGTGACGGTGTGGGTCCCCGGTCCCCGGGGCCGGGGTGCCCGGGCTTAAACAGAGAACGACCC
>NZ_JBHYVA010000754.1:0-3949 GCF_042750055.1 Streptomyces sp. NPDC059456 | reverse complement strand
GCGCGCGGGGCGGGGCGGCTGACACTCCCCGGCCGCGGCCCGTGGCTGCGCGGCCGCCAGACGCGGGGCCGCGCGCGACGGCCGTCCCGAGGCGGGCGCCGTCCCGAGGCGGGCGCCGTCCCGGGCCGGACGCCGGGCCGGGCCGTCCCGGGGCGGGCCGTCCCGGGGCGGGGGTCAGTAGCGGCCGGTGCGCTTGGCCGCGTAATTGGCCCGGCCCTCCGCCGACTTCAGGCGCCAGTCCCGCCGGATCTCGGAGCGCAGCCGTGCGTCCGTCTTGGCGACGATCCGCTGGTTCTCCCGCAGCAGTTTGCGGTAGCTCTCCAGGCGCCGCTCCGGCAGTGCGCCGGTCGCGACGGCCTCGGTCACCGCGCACCCCGGCTCCGCCTCGTGGGCGCAGTCGTGGAACCGGCAGTCGGCCGCGTACTCCTCGATCTCCGAGAAGACCTGGCCGACCCCGGCCTCGGCGTCCCACAGGCCGACGCCGCGCAGTCCCGGCGTGTCGATGAGGACGCCCCCGCCGGGCAGGGCCAGCAGGTTGCGGGTGGTGGTCGTGTGACGGCCCTTGCCGTCCACGTCGCGCGTGGCCCGGACGTCCATGACGTCGGAGCCGAGGAGCGCGTTCGCGAGCGTGGACTTGCCCGCGCCCGAGATGCCGAGCAGCACGCTCGTACCGTCGGCGACGACCGCCGCCAGGACGTCCGTGCCCTCCCCGGTGAGGGAGGAGACCGTGAGGACGTCGACGCCGGGCGCCGTGGTCTCCACGTCCTGGACCAGGTGCGAGAGCGTGACCGGGTCCGGTACGAGGTCCGCCTTGGTCAGGACGACCAGCGGCTGCGCGCCGGACTCCCAGGCGAGGGCCAGGAAGCGCTCGATGCGGCCCAGGTCGAGCTCGACGGCCAGGGAGACCGCGATGATCGCGTGGTCGACGTTGGCGGCGAGGATCTGTCCTTCGGAGCGCTGCGAGGAGGTGGAGCGGACGAAGGCAGTCCGGCGCGGCAGGTACGTCTTGACGTACCGGGGGTTGCCGGCCGCCTCGACCGCGGCCCAGTCACCGGTGCAGATGACGCGGAGCGGGTCGTGCGGGGTGACGAAGGCGGTGTCGGCGCGCACGATGCCGTCCGCGGTCATGACGTCGCACTGGCCGCGGTCCACCCGGACCACGCGGCCGGGCACCAGGCCCTGCTCGCCGTACGGGGCGAACTCGGCCTCCCACGCCTCGTCCCAGCCGAGGGGGGTGAGGGCGTGCGAGTACGAAGAAGACAGGGAGGAAGAGAAAGACAAGGGGAAACCCTTCACAGGGTGGCCCCGGCAGCGCGCGCTCGATGGCGCGCGGAGAGTGTGAGGTCAGCCGGAGACCACGGACGTGACATTGATGGTCTTCTGGGTGCGGAACGCGCCCTGCGTGACGACGGTCATCAATGAACTCACCTCCGGGTCGTGTACGTGCGGCAGTTCTCCGCCGGACCGGCGGGAACACGATCACCGTAACAAGTGCGGTCCGCCGCACGCCAATTCTTTTTCCCCGGCCCGCATGTCCGATTCGTTGACGGCAGGCGGGCCCGGCGGCTCCTAGCGTGGACGCATGACTCCCCGCATCGATCTGATCGGCCTGGTCGTCTCCGACATGGCCGCCTCGCTCGCCTTCTACCGCCGCCTGGGCCTGGACGTCCCGGCCGGCTCCGACGACCAGCCGCACGTGGAGGCCGTCCTGCCCGGCGGGCTGCGGATCGCCTGGGACACCGAGGACGTCGTCCGCTCCTTCGACCCGTCCTGGACCCGCCCGACCGGGGACGGGCGGCGGGAGCTCGCGTTCCTGTGCGACTCCCCCGCCGAGGTGGACGCGGTGTACGCCGAGCTGACGGACGCCGGCTACGAGGGCCACCTCGAGCCCTGGGACGCCTTCTGGGGACAGCGCTACGCCGTCGTGCGCGACCCGGACGGCTGCGCCGTCTCGCTGTTCGCGGTGGCCGGGGCGTAGACGGGTGGTCCCGACGCGATGAGCTGGCTGCGGGCCCTGAAGGAAACCGCCCGTGCGGGCCTGCGGGTCGAGCGTGCGCGCCTGGAGCCGCTCACCGCGCTGCGGGCCGCGGCCGGGCTCGCCGTCGTGATCGCCGCCGGTCTGGCGTTCCTGGGGCCGGGAGCGGCCGCCAGCTCCGCCTTCGGCGCCTTCATGGCCGCCATCGCCACCTTCCAGGAGAGCTGGCGGCCGCGGCCCGTGCTCGCCCTGGCCGCCGGGCTGACGCTGGCCGTCTCCACCTTCGTCGGCTACCTCGTCGGTTCCTCGGCGACCGGCCTGTTCCTCCTGCTGCTCGCCGTCTGGGCCTTCGCCGCCGGGCTGATGTGGGCCGCCGGCCCCACCGCCGGGATGATCGCCTCCGGCAACGTCGCGATCATGCTCGTCACCGTCACCCTGCCGACCTCGGTCCCGCAGGCCGCCGGGCACGCCGCGGTGATCGCCGCCGGCGGAGTGGTGCAGGCCCTGCTGATCGTCCTGTTCCCGGTGCGCCGCTGGGGCGCCCAGCGCGACGCCCTGGCCGACGCGCTGGCCGCCGAGGCCGACTACGCCCGGCGGCTGCGCGAGGACCCCGTCGCGCACTTCGACCCGCAGCCCCTGATGCGGGCGCGGGCCGCCGCGACCGTGACCCGCCGCCAGTCGCTGCGGCGCCCCGCCGAACTGCACGGGGCGCGCGGACTCGCCGAGCGCATCCGCCCGGTGCTGGCCTCGCTCGCCGACCCCGAGGTCGGAGCCCCCGCCGAGGGGCCGGCGCGCGACCGGGTGCGCGAACTCCTCGCGGCGGCCGGGGCCGTGCTGGACGCCGCGGCCCGGGCGATCCGGCACGGGGAGCCCGTGCGCCTGCCCGCCCCGTCCCTCGCGGTGCTCAAGTCCCCCGACACCGCCGACCTGCTCGACGGGGCGCCGCTGCGGGCCGCGCACCGGCTCGCCGCGCTGCTGGACGACGTACTGGAGACGGCCGAGCCGGGATCCGGGCGGACGGCCGAGCCGGGCGAGTCGATGCTGCGGCCCACCCTGACGGCGCTGGTCCCGGTGGTGCTGAAGGCCGTACGGGCCGAACTGCGCCCCGGATCGCCGGTCCTGCGGCACGCCGTCCGCGTCACCGCCGTGACCTGCGCGGGCTTCGTCATCGGCGTCGCCCTGCCGCTGGGGCACGCGTACTGGGCCCCGATGACCTCCGTCATGGTGATGCGGCCCGACTTCACCCAGACCTGGTCCCGGGCCGTCGCCCGCTTCGGCGGCACCCTGGTCGGCGTGGCCGTGGCGACCGGTGTCGTCCAGCTCGTCCGGCCGGGGATGTACCTCTCGGGCTTCCTGGCCGTGCTCAGTGCGGGCCTGATGTACGTCCTGATGCGCACCGGATACGCCGTGGTGCAGGCCTTCGTCTCCGCGTACGTCGTCTTCCTGCTCGGCATGGGAGGCGTCCGCTGGGACCAGACCGTGCCGGACCGGGTCGCCCTGACCCTGGTCGGCGGAGTGCTCGCGATGCTCGGGTACGCCCTCTACCCGGCCTCGGGGGCCCCCCCGGGGGGGCGCCGCCCCGGCGCGGGCCGCGTCGCCCCCCCCCCCCCGGGGGGCGGGGCCCCCCCAGGGGGCTCGGGGGGCAGCGCCACCGCGACGGCGCCGCACACGCACCCCACCGCCACCGGCGTTCGGGGCCGGCGGAGACCCGGAGGCAGCGCCTCCGGAGCCGTGCGGAACCGCAGCGCACCCGGCAGGGCCCGGTACTCCCGCCCGGCCGGAGCAACGACAGGGCAGAATTGCCCGGTGCGGTATCTCATCCTTGGCGTCACCGAGGCCCGTGACGAGACCGGCGCCCCCCTCCCCATCGGCGGCGCCCGCCTGCGCGCGCTCCTGGCCGCCCTCGCGCTCCGCGCCGGCGGTCCGGCCGCCGTGCCCGTCGCCGAACACGTCGACCGTGTGAGGGGCGACGTT
>NZ_JBHYVA010000753.1:0-3953 GCF_042750055.1 Streptomyces sp. NPDC059456 | reverse complement strand
TCGGCGGGTGTCGGGCCCCGCGGCGTTGTTGTTTTCTGCGGTTCCTGGGCGGGGGCCCCCCCCCCCCCCGGGCGGCGCGCCCCCCCACCGCCATGTGCGGTCCTCTTGTCGCACAGACTTCTCGAAGGAGGTGTGTGGTGGGGACTGTCGTCGCGGGTATGCGCGGGATCAGCCGGGCGGTCGTCGTGACGTAGCAGGGGACCTGCTCACCTCCAATGATCGGCGGCCGTCCCGGCCCGTCGGCTCGGATCGACAGGGACCCAAGGGACCGGCCCGGCCAAGCACCGTCCCAGCAGCGCATCGTCTGCGTCGGGCTGCGCGGCGCCGAGGGGCACGCGTTGATGACGGTTGACGTTAGGTCAACGGCAGGCAGCGCGCCGGGCGGCGTGGCGTCCGTCCCGAGCGGGCGGGTGTGGGGTGTGGTTGTAGACAGGGGGCCTGCTGCCTGCAGGGGTGAGCAAGGGAGCTGCAGATGACCGAGACAGCCCCGCCGTGCACGGCGTCTGAGGAGTGCGGGCCGGCGGTGGGGGTGTTGATGGCGCTGGTCCCGTGCACGGTCACGGTCGCGCACCGCATCCTCGACAACGCTGCCAGTACCGCTGGCCTGCCACGGGAGCTCACGGCCCAGGTGGTGATGGGCCTGCGCAGTGACGTCTGAGGCAGCCCGGCGACGACCGTACAGAGCGGGCGGTGCGCGCGGAAATCGAATGCGCCCGCACTGCACCGGCCCCGCCCGCGGCAACGGCGCTGTTCCCGTCCCCGTTCGTCCTGAGCCAGCATGTGAGCCAGGTGCGGGCGGCGCGCCGCACGACCCTGGCCGCTCCCCACGATCGCGCGCAGCGGGCGGAGCTGGAGAACCGCCTCTATACCCTGCGCGTCCTGACCGGCAGCTGCACCGCGCACGCCGCTCTGACGGCTGCCGAGGCGTTTTGGCGGCGAACCGGCTTCCGGGTGCGGGCACTGCCCCAGCTCCCGCTGAGGAGCTTTGAATACTGCTCTGTGGTCAGGCGGCCCGGCCTGTCCCGGTAGGCGTGATCGAGGTTGTCGTCGTGGCGCATTCCTCGTTTTTGAGGGTGGAGATGGTGGACGGCCAGACGCCGAAGCGGCGTGCTGCGGCGGCGGGAGCGAGGTTCCTGGACTGCCGCAGAGGTCTCAGGCCGGCGACGGCTTCTCGGGAATGACTGCCCTGACACCCCGTCTGCACAGCGGTTGCCGCCGGACGAGTAGGCCCTATCCACGGCGACCGCGCCGGGCGTCGTGCGGGGGCGGCTCACCGCGTTCGTAGGTGCCGCCTTTGTCTCGCCGTGGAGTGATCCTGCCGGAAACGGGCGCCGAGGGCAGGCGGGTCAGGAGTGGAGGCGAGCCCGCGCCTCCCGGGCCCTGCGGCGTTTGACGGCGCGCCGTTCCTCCTCGCTCAGGCCTCCGCACACGCCCATGTTCATGCCCCCTTCGAGAGACCACTCCAAGCAGCGCTCCAAGACCGTGCATCGGCGGCACACCGCCTTGGCCTCCTCGATTTGGAGCAGGGCCGGGCCGCTACTCCCGACGGGGAAGAACAGGTCCGGGTCTTCCCCGCGGCAAGCCGCTCGGTGACGCCAGTCCATCGTCATGCCTCCGTTCACATAGTCGGTCGCTCACCCCCGCACCTGACCGGGATCCGAGGCTCTATGCGGCCGGCAGTGGCATCAGCGCACTCTTCACCAAGGCCTGCTCCGCGGCGTCCTCGGCTGTGAAGGTCGCGTCGACCCCTGCGCTACGGTCCCATCCGTCCCGAACCCTGCGGCTTTGCACGATGATGCAGGCCGCCCGGAGAGCACCCAGCCGACGGGTACTCGGCTGCGTCTCCTTCTGGTGGCAGGGCAGCCTGGCGCGACCACCGCCGTTCGTGAGCACTACCGGGCCCGTCCGGCGGACGCCGGCCGTCGCGGCCGTCGTGAAGTCGAGCCGGTAAGGGGCCCCGGCATAGAGACTACGGCGCTTCGGGTGCGTCGCCTGGGTTGTGCGGGAGGGCCTGCCGCTTCAGCTCCATGCGTCTGTTCACCAGGACCTCGGCGGGAACGGTCTTCCAGTAGGGATGGTCGACCACCGCGCTCGACAGCACACGCAGCTCTGCCCACATGCGGTCGACCGTCGCCTTCTGCTCGTCGCTCCAGCCGGGACTGTCGGGCACGTCCCCGCGGTGGGAATACCGCCCACCGCGCGCCCAGCCCTTCATGGGCTCCACGCTCCAAGGCAGTGCAGCCAAGTAGGCGCGGTGCTCGGCACGGGCGCAGTGGAGGCGTTCCTGCAGTTGAAGGAGATCGTCGGGGAAGGGATTTGGGTCGGTCACCTAGGAACTTAATTCTGTTCGATTCCAGAAGGGCGGCGGGCGCTCCGGTTCGTGCTCGTTCAGCCGACGGGTTTGGTGCTCCCGCCAGGTCGGATCGCGCGTGCCGGATAGGCGCCGAGTACTGGAAGGGGGGCGAGTGGAGGACGGGGCGGCGTGGCGTTCCGTCTGGGCCTGAAACTTGCCGTTCGGGCCGGCCGGTTCTCTGAACGAGGGGTGCGAGCAGAGCTGCCCCGGAGGCCAGTCGAGTCATGCCTTGTGCTGTCGACCCTGCTGTCGACCCCACAGGGGGATACCGGGGGAGGCATAAGCCTGGGGCGGTGCTTCCGGTGCGTTGGAGAACGGGGGTTGAGGCGGGTCACACGCTGCGCTGGTCGTGGGTTTCCTGCCGGAGCTGCTTGGTGTGGCGGGTGAGGGCGTCGATGTGGTCGGCGAGTTCGCCGTCCTGGGGTCGGAGGTGGGGCCGGGTGTCGGTCAGGGGTTGGACGAGGCGGGCGGCGTCGTTGTCGGCGAGTGCCAGGTTCACGTCGTTGACGGCGGCTTCGGCGTCGGCGGAAAGGCCGGTGAGGGCGGTGATCTGGCCTGCGAGGCGGCGCAGGTCGGCCGCGTTGTCGCGGGCCCAGGTGTTCACGTTGCGGTCGGCTGCGCGCATGTCGCGGGTGGCCTGGACACGTTCTTCGCCGGTGCTCCCGGCCTTGCCGGGGCGCAGGCGGAGGTAGCGCCGTTCGGCGGCCTGACGGCTGGCGACCCCGAGCGGGCCCGCGAGGTCGGCCCAGCTGGCGCCCTGGTCGCGGGCGGTTTCGATCAGGGCGCTTTCCCAGCCGGCGAGCTGCTCGCGGACCTCGCGCAGCGTCAGCAGTGCGGCCGGTGCCGGGTGCGGGCCCGCGTCAGCCTTGGATGTCGCTGTGGTGGCCGGCGTTCCCGCGGAGGGTTGCCGCGCCTCCTTGAGGGCTTGGTCGATGGTCTCGAGTGCCGCTGCGGCGGCAAGGAACGGGATGGGTGCGGTCGGCTCTGTGGCTTCGTTCATGGCACTCTCCGTGATTGTGTCACCCTCCGGATGACTTCTTGCTTGTCATCGTTTCGATGACATGCTACAACGGTGGCACGTTGAAGCGCATTGGCAGTTTCTGCCTGAACCAACTGGAGGTGTTTCGCGATGTTGATGCGCACTGACCCGTTCCGCGAGATGGACCGGATCGTTCAGCAGCTGTCCGGCACGTCGGGCACGTGGTCGAAGCCGTCGGTGATGCCGATGGATGCCTACCGTGAGGGCGAGGAGTACGTGATCGCCTTCGACCTGCCCGGTGTGAGCACCGAGGCGATCGACATCGATGTCGAGCGGAACATGCTGACCGTGAAGGCGGAGCGCCGCCCGGTCGCGAAGGCCGATTCCGTGAAGGTGGAGCTCTCCGAGCGTCCCCTGGGCGTCTTCTCCCGCCAGGTCGTCCTGGCCGACACCCTGGACACCGAGCGCATCCAGGCGGACTACGAGGCGGGTGTCCTGACCCTGCGGATTCCGATCGCCGAGCGCGCCAAGCCCCGCAAGATCAGCATCGGCGGCGAGAGCGGCCGCAAGCAGATCTCCGGCTGACCCCTCCGGTACCAGCCGGCAGCGGAGGGCGGGAAG
>NZ_JBHYVA010000752.1:0-3965 GCF_042750055.1 Streptomyces sp. NPDC059456 | reverse complement strand
TCGCCACCATGCACAACCTCGCCATGACACGGTGAAACAACAGGTCAAGCACCACTCAGACCTACCCGAGATGGACCTTCTGCAACACCCTTTAGCGCGGAATCGGGGGGCAGAGTCGCCGAGAGGTCGAGGGCGAGGCCGCTGTCACCTGTCCACCGCGCACGGTTTCCCCTGCGGATGCGCGACGTAAACCCTTCACGGCCCTGAGCGTTCGGATTCTTGTGTGCCGAACCACATAACTCCGAGCGCGCCCGTCACACGTTCGGCTCTTGCCGCGAGGTCGGGGCACTTGTCCGCCAGCAGGGCCAGTTCCCCGGCGTTCCGCAGTTGGTGGTTCCACTGGATGCAACGGCCAGCCTGAAGGAGTTCCAGAGCCTTCTGCGGATCGCCAGCCTCGAGTGCGGCTGCCGCAGCGTCGAACGTAACGTGGGACCAACTGGTCAGCTGGTGCTCCTGGTCTTCTCGTTCGAGGTGCAGACCAGCCACAGACGTCAGCAGTTCGACGGCCAGCGTCTAGGCCTTCACCGCCTCGTCCCACCGACCGAGTTCGCCGCACCGTCTGGCCCATCCAGTTGCCGCGGTCATCCGGACGTCCGGCGGCGCCGCTTCGCTGAGCGCCGCTGTGCTCCGGTCCTGCAGCGCGAGCACCTGGTCCTCGGGTCGCCCGCACAGATACAACGCCGAGCCCCGGTTCACCAGAAGCCGGGCGTCCGCGGGCGAGGCCTCGGGAAGCAGTCCCAATGCCTCGGTGCTCAGCCGCACGGCTTCGCGGAGTTTGGCTTCGTCGTACTCTTCTTCGGCACTCCGGATCAGTGCGACCGCTTGGTTGGACAGGACGCCGCCGCGGCGTGGGTGGTCGGCGCGGATCTCGGACAGTGCTCGATCTCCAGCGGCCAGCGCGAGCTCCAGGGCCGTTGTGTCGTCCGTGGAGCGATAAAGATCGAGATACGCACCCACTAGATTCGCCCGGTACACCCCCTTCTTCGGGTGCCCGTCGGGTAGCAGGTCCAGGGCTTCGCGACAGAGACCGATCTGACGGCGGATGTCCTCGGGATCCTTGCCGATGCCATAATGGACTCCGATCAAGGCCGACTTGTTGACGAGCTGAATGGCTCGGTCGCTGTCCGACTCGTCCGGCAGGGTAAGCGCCCGCTCGATGGCGGCCAGACCCTCGTTCAGGTCCGGTGTGCTTCCCCTCGACTTGGCCCGTGCCGTCAGGGCCGCCGCGAAGATCGCCAATCGGCGTCCGAGACTGCCGTCGCCCTGAGGGGTCGACGCGATTGGCGCCCGGCTGCGATCGCGGCGTCTCGGTCTGCGTCGTCGCCGGAACGCTCGTACCGAAGGTTGAGCGTCCAGGCCAGTCCGGCGAGTGCCCCGGGAGACGGGACCCCGTCGGCGTCGGCCAAGGCGACGGCCTTCTCGTGGTGGTGCACCGCTTCGTCGAGCAGCTCGCTCCGCCCCGTACGTTCACACAGCAGTTCTTGCATTCGGGCGAGTTCCAGGTGATCGTCCGAACTCTCCCGCTCCGCGATGAGATGGCGGCGGAGTGCCAGAGCACGCTGCGGATCACGCACGGAATCCCTGATCCTGCCTCGGTCGCCCAGGGCGGATGCGAGCACGTGGGCGATCGGCTGGAACTCCGCCCCCAGCTCACCCCGATCGGGCACCATGCCGCTCAGCACGTCGATCACCCGATCGAGATCACCGGGTCCCCGCTCTGCAGATGACGCAGGTACCAGGCATGGCCCAAGTCCGTGAGGGCTCTCCTGACGATGGCTCCCGGCACGCGCTCGAGTTCGCTCGCCCGCGCCTGGATCTCGATCGCCTCGTCCAGGTCCGCGAGGCGAGGATGCTCGAAGTGCCGGGTCACGAGGAGGCGGCCGAACTGGTTCAGGACCCGAGCGAGGTCTCCGTTGGGCAGTTCGAGTCCTCCCAGAGCCTTCCGGGTCACGTCCAGGGCGCGGTCGACGTGCTGGGAAGTTCCTGTCAGCTCGCATTCGACGAGCACCGCGGCGCAGAGATTGGCCGCGACGACGGCCCACTTCGGATCGTCCTCGGAAATCTGTCCCAGAAGCTCCGTGAGTCGGCGCAGTTCCTCCCCCAGAGCGCTTTCGCAGCCGTGGCGTTGTGCAAGGCTCACGAGCTGCCCGGCGTAGTCCTGAAGCAGGATGAGATCCGGTGGATTGGTCAGCATCGGGCGTTGCCCAAGTCTGACCAACGGCCGGAGGGGGGCGCTCCGTGGCCGTCGCGCAGCAGGTGGCTGACCAGGATTGCTCGATCCAGCTCCACGCCGCGTTCACCACTCCCGCTGTGCTGCCAGCGCGCCCAGTGGATCCAGGCCAGCAGCGCGGCCACCCTGGCCGCCGACAGTTCTCCCCGCTCCTTCCTCGGCTTGGTGAGCCACTCGAAGAGCTCCTGCAACCGAACCGACCTGTCTGGCTGGAGCAGCGGGGAAGAGTCCTCGTCCCGGGTGAACTTCTCCTATGTAGCGCGCAACTGCGCGTACGTCGGTCGGGATGTCCTGTCGGCACGTTCGTCATCCCATGGGGCAGTCGTCCACAGGCGTCATCGAAATCAGGGTGGAAAGGGGGACGATGATCTCACCGTCGCTCGTCTTGACCACTACCTCACCTGCCGAGACGCGCTTCACGGTTCCGCACACTTTGGCACCAGGAGCGTCGAAACGGATCGATCCACTCTTCTTGGCCGGCCGGTACCAGGTGGTTCCGACCGCGCCCACGAGCAGTGCCGTGCATAGGATCGTGAAGACGATGCCACGGTGCAGATGCCGTGCGGCATCAACAGCCTCCTGCTGCTCTTGGAGCGCTCGGGGCGGCGCTGACTGCAGGTCGACTACGCGCGGCCGGCCATGTGCTGCCAGCAGGATCTGCATCGCCCCGATCGCGCCGCACAGCAACGCGCTCAGAAGCAGAACACCTACGGCGACAGCCCATCGGTCCGCCAACTGACCGATGTCGGAACGCCCGGTGATGAGACCGAAGCCCACCAGGCCGCCCAAGAGGGCCGCCAGCCCGTTGCGCCAAGCAAGGGCAGCCGCCCGTACCCGCGGCACGGCTTCTCGCAACAAGCCATGGAGCCAGGCGATGGTCCGCTCGACAACCCATCGGTGGATTCCGAGGCCGGATCCGTGTGGGACGCCGCGGCGGGCGATCACCGGTTTGATGCCGAGCGCCCAGATCAGGCGGCGGTATTTGTCGTGGTCGTAGCCGCGGTCGCCGAGGAGGCTGTCGGGTCGGTTGCAGGGTCGTCCGACCAGGCCGGCGACGGATGGGATCTTCTTCAGGAGGGGTATCAGCTGGGTGACGTCGTTGCGGTTGCCGCCGGTCAGGGAGACGGCGAGTGGGATGCCCTGGGCGTCGACGATGAGGTGGTGCTTGCTGCCCGGTCGTGCTCGGTCGACCGGGCTGGGCCCGCTTTTGGGCCCCGTCGAGCGGTCCTGACGTGGGAGGAGTCGATCACCGCCCGCGACCAGTCCAGCTTCTTTGCGACCCGCAGCTTCTTCAGCAGCACCAGGTGCAGTTGGTCCCACACGCCGGCGTCGTTCCAGGCGGCCAGGCGCCGCCAGCAGGTCATGCCGGATCCGAAGCCCAGCTCCTGCGGCAGGTACTCCCACTGGATCCCGGTATGCAGCACGAACAGGATCCCGCAGAGCGCCTGCCGGTCCGGGACCCGAGGACGCCCTTCCGCCTGCTTCGACGCCGGCACGGGCAGCAAAGTCTCGATGAGCGACCACAGTTCATCCGACACGATCCACGGTCGCGACTGACGTTTCCCCACGCCCAGACCAACGACCACCCAGACCGAAAGCCGACCGCGTCGGCATGCGGGGGCCGTGCCCGCGCGACAGCTCAAGGCGCGATCTCGAACTCTGGCGGCTCAAGGGTCTGCAGGCATGCGGTCTTCGGCTTGTGGGGGGGGGGTGTCGAAGAACGAGACTGCGATGT
>NZ_JBHYVA010000751.1:2186-3986 GCF_042750055.1 Streptomyces sp. NPDC059456 | reverse complement strand
GGCTTTGTGGGTGTGGGGGGCCCGGGGGGGGTGCGCGGGGGGGTGTGTGTCCACACCCCCCGCCCCCGCCCTGTGGGGGGCCCGTGGGCCAATCGTTCAAGAGCGGATGACGGGAATCGAACCCGCGCTATAAGCTTGGGAAGCTCATGTTCTACCATTAAACTACATCCGCACGGTGGTCCAGTTTCCTGGATCGGTACCGTTGCACACTCTACCCCATGATCGACCCCCGGTGAATCCGCCGCGGGGTCGTCGTCGTGTGTGGGGTGCACCGACAGTCGTGGGGGCGGGAGTTGGGGCGTAACGTACCCGTGCGCGGCGGTGGTTCCCGGGTGCTGGAGTGGCGGCTGGAGCAGGTCGCGATCATCCCCTAATGTGGCGATTCGTCGCAGTACGGCAGGTTGGGGAAAGGGACTCGATGGAGAACACCGTCGTCCGTTGTGCCGAAGGGCACGTTTTCAGTACCGCTTCGTTCCCGCTGCAGCACCTCGGTGCCGGCCGGATCGGGCCCGGGCGGCTGTTGCGGTGCCCGCGGTGTGCGCGGCTGAGGCATGCCGTGCCGGTCGGGGCGGCCGTCAAGCGATAGGCGGTGGGGCGCGCGGGCCGTCCCTCTCGATTGCGGGTGGTCCGCGCGCACTGCGTATCCTCGGGACGTGCTTCTCTCAGACAAAGACATCCGGGCCGAGATCGACAGCGGACGGGTTCGCATCGACCCGTTCGACGAGTCGATGGTGCAGCCCTCCAGCATCGATGTACGTCTCGACCGCTTTTTCCGGGTGTTCGAGAATCACCGCTACGCCCACATCGATCCGGCGGTCGAGCAGCCCGACCTGACCCGGATGGTCGAGCCGGAGGGTGACGAGGCCTTCATCCTGCACCCGGGTGAGTTCGTGCTCGCGTCGACCTACGAGGTCATCTCGCTGCCCGACGACATCGCCTCCAGACTGGAGGGGAAGTCCAGCCTGGGCCGCCTGGGGCTGGTGACGCATTCGACCGCCGGGTTCATCGACCCCGGGTTCTCGGGGCACGTCACCCTCGAACTGTCGAACCTCGCCACCCTCCCGATCAAGCTGTGGCCCGGGATGAAGATCGGGCAGCTGTGCATGTTCCGGCTCAGCTCGCCCGCCGAGTTCCCGTACGGGAGCGAGCGGTACGGCTCGCGGTACCAGGGGCAGCGCGGCCCGACGGCCTCGCGCTCCTTCCAGAACTTCCACCGCACGCAGGTGAGGCACGAGGCATGAGCGAAGTACGAGAGAACCTGAACTACGAGGGCTTCGGCCGCGCCGTCCGCGAGCTGGCGCAGACCATCGCCGACGACGGCTACGAGCCCGACATCATCCTGAGCATCGCCCGCGGCGGCGTCTTCGTCGCCGGCGGTCTGGCGTACGCGCTCGACTGCAAGAACATCCACCTCGTGAACGTCGAGTTCTACACGGGGGTCGGGACCACGCTGGAGATGCCGGTCATGCTGGCCCCCGTGCCCGAGGCGATCGACTTCACCAACAAGAAGGTGCTGATCGCCGACGACGTCGCCGACACCGGCAAGACGCTGAAGCTCGTCCACGACTTCTGCCTGGGCCACGTCGCCGAGGTCCGCTCCGCCGTGATCTACGAGAAGTCCCACTCGCTCGTGAAGTGCGAGTACGTGTGGAAGAAGACCGACGAGTGGATCAACTTCCCGTGGTCGGTCGAGCCGCCCGTCGTGAAGCGTGAGGGCCAGATCCTCGACGCCTGAGCTCGAGCCTGAGCCCCGTCCGCATCGGAGAGGGGGGGGCGCGACGGGGGGGGGGGGGGGCGGGC
>NZ_JBHYVA010000751.1:0-2176 GCF_042750055.1 Streptomyces sp. NPDC059456 | reverse complement strand
CCCCGCCCCCGCGGCTGTCGGCGCGCGCCCCCCCCGGGGGGGGGGCGCCCCCCCCTCTCCGATGCGTGCTGCGTGCTGCGCCGCCGTCGCTACAGCGTGCCCAGCTTGATGATCGACAGCAGGGCGACCAGCTGGATCGCGGACGCGCCCAGCGCCTTCGGCCACGGCAGGTCGTGCGACTTGCTGATGAGCGAGGTGAACAGGGCCCCGGCCGCCACCCACGTGGCCCAGCCCAGCACCTGTA
Source organism: Streptomyces sp. NPDC059456 (assembly GCF_042750055.1). Classification (NCBI taxonomy): domain Bacteria; kingdom Bacillati; phylum Actinomycetota; class Actinomycetes; order Kitasatosporales; family Streptomycetaceae; genus Streptomyces; species Streptomyces sp. NPDC059456. The sequence goes on along the minus strand of NZ_JBHYVA010000751.1, from coordinate 1,932 downwards.
CGACCATGTTGTCCCCGCCCAGGAACACGGCGAAGACCAGGCGCGGCGCGTCCGTGATCGACATGACGAGCATCGACAGGCCGACGGTCGGCTGCCACGAGCCGTCGCCGCCCAGCTGGCGGGCCAGGGTGTGCGTCACGGCTCCCAGGATCAGGCCGCACACGACGAAGGCCACGGCCGCGCTGAGGACGATCGGGATGGCGTTGGGGACGGTGGCCTTCATGACGTCCTTGCGGGCGTCGTCGAGGCCGAAGACCGCGAGCAGTCCGTACAGGAAGGTCACGATGAGCGCCGGGCCCCAGACCGCGTAGTCGCGCATCTGCAGGAACGTCGGCCCCGGCCGCATCACGATGCCGCGGAGCAGTTCCTTCCACGGCAGCCGCGGGCCCGCCGGTGCGGCCGCCGCGGCGCCCGCGTGGTACGTCGCGCCCTGGCTGTACGGGTCTTCGCCGTACGCGAAGACCTGGGTGTGCCCCGGGTTGTCGTTCGCGTACGAGCCACCGCCGCCTCCTCCTTGGCCGTACGGGGGCTGCTGCTGCGCCTGGTGGGGCGGCTGCTGCTGTCCGTACGGGTCGAAGTACTCGGGCTCGCCATGGCCTCCGGCGGCGGGCTGCTGAGGCCACTGCTGCTGCGGAGGGTAGGGCTGCTGGCCGTACGGCGCCTGCGGCGGTTGCTGCTGCTGACCGTACGGCTGCTGCCGCGGGGGTTGTTGGGGAGCGCGGTTGTTGTCCCTGCCGCGTCCGATCCTGAATCCAGCCACGTGATCGAACGTACCTGGTCCCGGGGGGCGTGGTGGGCGGGCCGCCGGAATAGGCACCGTTTGCGGCTGAGCTGTGACATCCCCTAGGGGAACTCCGGGGAGCCGGTTCCGTGTCCGGTTTACATGGTTGTGGGGCAGTGTGGGGTGGTTCGTTACATTGCCTATGGAGTACGTAGATATCGGGTCCGTAGCTTCGTGTCCGTCGCCGTAGACCACGAGCACGAGGAGAGCCCTCCGCATGCGTAGCACCCGCCGTACCACCCTCCGTACCGCCGCTGTCTTCGCCGGCACGGCCGCCGTCCTGGCCTTCCCGGTCGGGTCCGCCTTCGCGGACTCGCCGGCCGTGCCGGAGCCGGAGGTCCTGCCCGGGGTCGAGCGGCCCGTCACGGAGCCGAAGGCCGAGCCGGCCGGGCCCGTGGCCAGGCCGAAGCCGACGCGGGCCTACGTGACCACCGTCAAGCTCGCGGACGGCTCGATCGCCAAGGTCTACAAGATCGGCGACGGCCACTTCGAGGCGGACGTCTTCGCCGGGCCGACGAAGCTGGACACGCTGGTCAGCAAGGGGGGCGCCACGACGTACGGGCAGAACAACGGGCTGCACGTCGTCCTCCGGCCGAACGGGACCGTGACCTCGTGGATGGAGCCGAAGCCGAAGCCCGGCGTGAAGAAGGAGAGCTCGGTCCGGATCACCATGCCGGACGGACGGATCGCGAAGCTGAGCGACGGCCGCCATGGCAAGCGCGTCGAGATCTCCACGCCGAACGGCAACCTCCTCGCAGCGCTCGACCTGAAGCACCCGAGCGCGCAGCACGACGGCTGGACGTACCGGCTCGTCCAGGACGGGAAGCGCATGAAGTTCGTCGTCATCGACGGCAAGGGAGGCGGGAGCAGCTGGGTGTACCGGTTCGACGGGAAGCTGATCGAGACGTACGCGGCTGAGCCGAAGCCGGCTGAGCGGAAGCCGGGGGAGCGCGTGGCGCCGAAGCTGGTTGCCGCCGGCGGGGGAACGGCTGCCGCGGGCGCGGCGGGGCCGGGCTGGGCTTCGCGCTGCTGAAGCGGGGGCGGCGGGCCGAGCAGGCCTGACGGAGCCGGGGGCTGCGCCCCGACCTGAAGCACCCGAGCGCGCAGCACGACGGCTGGACGTACCGGCTCGTCCAGGACGGGAAGCGCAT
>NZ_JBHYVA010000750.1:0-3987 GCF_042750055.1 Streptomyces sp. NPDC059456 | reverse complement strand
CCATTTTTTTATTGATAGGGCGACCACCGATATATACACTATAATTTTCGTCGGCAGCGTCTTTTGTGTATAAGAGACAGCCTGCCCCGGTGGTCGCGGGCCCGGCCCGGCCGCGGCGCCTGCGGGCTGCTCGATGCCGCCGCGGGCACCGCCGGCAGCCTGCTGCGCGCCTTCCCCGAACGCATCCCCCTCCACCTCGGCGCGGCCTGCCCCGCCTGCGCCACCGACCTGCCCGCGGACGGCCCCGGACGCCTCGCCGTCGCCGTACCGGAGGTCGCCGACGCGCCCTCCGCCCGGATCGCGCCGTCCCCGCCGCCCGTGCTGCCCGCGCTGAAAGGAACGCCGTGAAACTCCTGCTGGACTCCACCCGCTGCCAGGGCTACGGACTGTGCCAGGAACACGCCCCCGGCCTCGTCGAGCTCGACGAATGGGGCTACGCGAAGGTCATCGCCCTCACCGTCGAACCCGCCGCGGAGGAAGCCGCGCGCGCCTGCGCCGACAGCTGCCCCAACGCCGCCCTCCGAGTGGAGAAGTGACATGGGACGCGACCTGACCGCCCTGTTCGACCCCGGTTCCGTCGCCGTCGTCGGCGCCAGCGACGACCCGGCGAAATACGGCCACGCCGTGGCCTCCCAGGCCCTGCGGGCCCCCGACCCCCGCCCCGTCCACCTGGTGAACCGGCGCGGCGGCACCGTCCTCGGCCGCACCGCGGCCCCCTCCCTCGCAGCGATCGGCGAACCCGTCGACCTGGTCGTGATCTCCGTCCCCGGCCACGGCTTCGAGGCCGCCGTCGACGAAGCCCTGGCCTGCGGGGCGAAGGCCATCGTCGGCATCACCGCGGGCTTCGCGGAGGCGGGGCCCGCCGGACTGGCCCGGCAGCGGGCGGTCGCCGCCCGGGTCCGGGCCGCAGGAGCCGTGCTCGTCGGCCCCAACTGCCTGGGCATCGCCGACAACACCACCGAGCTCTACCTCGCCTCCGACCGCTTCGCCCCCGGCGGTGTCGCCCTCCTCAGCCAGAGCGGCAACCTCGCCCTCGAACTCCAGCTCCGCGCCGCCCCGCACGGCATCGGCTTCTCCCGGTTCGTCTCCCTCGGCAACCAGGCCGACGTCACCCTCGTCGACCTCGTCGAGGACTGCGCCCGCCACGGGGCCACCACCGCGATCGCCGTCTACGCCGAGGACTTCGGGGACGGCAGGGCCTTCGCCCGGGCCGCCGCGGCGGCGGGCAAACCGGTCGTCCTGCTCACGGCCGGCCGGGGCACCGCCTCCGCGCGCAGCGCCCGGTCGCACACCGGCGCGCTCACCACCCCGGCCGACGTGGTGGCCGCGGCCTGCCGCGACGCGGGGGTGGAACTCGTGCACACCCCGCGCGAGATGACCGTCGTACTGGCCGCCCTGGGATCGGGGCGCACGGCCGCCGCACCGGGCCGCCGGACCGCCGTCTTCACCGACGGCGGCGGCCACGGGGCCATCGCCGCCGATGCGGCCGAGGACGCCGGGCTCGACGTGCCGGAGCTCGGGCCGCGGGCGCAGGAGCGGCTGCACGCCGTGCTGTGGGAGCAGTCCGCGGTCGGCAATCCGGTCGACCTGGCCGGGATGGGGGAGCAGAACCCCCTCTCGTACGCCGCCGCGGTCGGCGAGCTCCTCGCCGCCGAAGAGGTCGACGCCGTCCTGATGACGGGCTACTTCGGCGGGTACGCCGCCTCCGACGGAGGCCTGGGCGGCGGACCGGCCGGTGGCTCGGTGCTCGCGGAGGGCGAGACCAGGGCCGCCAAGGAGATCGTCGGCCGTCTCTCCGGCGCGCCGAAGCCGCTGGTCGTGCAGTCGATGTACCCGCAGTCGCCGAGCTGCCGGGTCCTGGCCGAGGCCGGGGTGCCGGTGTTCGCCGCGACCGAGGACGCCGCCCGCGCGCTGGCCGCGATGACCGCCCGGGCCGCCGCACCGCCGCCGGCCCCCGCCCCGCTGCCGCTGCCCGCCGCACCGCTGCGGGACACCGGGTACTACGGGGTACGGGCGCTGCTCGACTCCGCCGGCGTGCCGTTCCCCCCGGCCCGCGAGATCACCGACGAGGCCGGACTGCGGGCTGCCGCCGCCGAGTTCGGGGGCCCGTACGTACTGAAGGCCCTGCACGTCCTGCACAAGTCGGACGCGGGCGGGGTGGCGCTGCGCCTGGCCGACCGGGACGCCCTGCTCGCCGCCTTCCGGGAGATGCACGCCCGGCTCGGCGCGCCCTCCTACTCCGTCGAGGCGATGGCCGACCTCACGGACGGCGTCGAGCTGATCGTGGGCGTCCACCAGGACCCGCGGTTCGGACCGGTCGCCCTGGTCGGGCTCGGCGGGGTCCTCACCGAGACCCTGCGCGACGTCGCCTTCGCGCTCGCCCCCGTACCGGCCCGCCGGGCCGGGCAGCTGCTGCGCGGTCTGCGCAGTGCCGCCCTGCTGGACGGCGTACGGGGCCGGCCGGCCGTCGACGTGGCCGCGGCGGCCGCCGTGATCGAGCGCATCACCACGGTCGCCGCCGCCCATCCGGAGATCGCCGAGCTGGAGGTCAACCCCCTGCTGGTGCGCCCGGACGGCGCCCTCACGCTGGACGCCCGGGCCGTCCTGGCCGCGCCGGCCACGCCGACCGCGCCGGCCGTCACCGGCTGACGGCCCGCACCGCACCGTCCCTCCCGTCCCCCCATCCGCCCGCACCACCTGTGCCCCGGAGGACACATGGACTTCCGCTACACCCCCGAGCAGGCCGACCTCAAGGCCCGGGCCGCCGCCTACACCCGGCTCCTGATGCGGTACGAGGACCGGTCCGAGGAGGCCGGCGGGCCGCTGCCCTCGGCCACCGTCCGCGAACTGACCCGCGCCGCCATCGAAGCGGGCGTCTACGCCATCAACATGCCCGCCGCATGGGGCGGGGCCGGGCTCTCCCTGCTGGACCAGGTGATCGTCGAGGAGGAGTTCGGCAAGGTCACCAACTGCCTCTGGGACATCCCCTGGCGGCCCGCGAACGTCCTGGCCCACGGCACCGCGGAACAACGGGAGAAGTACCTGCTGCCGGTCATCCGCGGCGAGCGGTTCGACGCCTTCGCCGTGACCGAACCCGGCGCCGGCTCCGACCCCGGATCGGGCACCAGCACGGCGGCCCGGACCGACGGAGGCTGGCTGCTCAACGGCGAGAAGTGGTTCGTGACCTGCGGTGACATCGCCGACTTCCTGCTCGTGCAGGCCGACGCCGGACCCGAGCGCGCCGCCACCCTGTTCTTCGTCGACAAGCAGGCCGCGGGCGTCGAGATGACCCGCGTCCCCCGGTTCATGCACTCCGCGGTGAACGGGCACCCCGAGTTCGTCTTCACCGACGTCTTCGTCCCCGACGAGGACGTGCTCGGCGGCGTCGGCAACGGCTACGAGCTGACCAAGGAATGGTTCACCGACGAGCGGCTGATGATCGCCGCCCGGACCGTCGGGGCGGCCGAGCGGGCGCTGGAGCTGGCCCGGGACTGGGCGGTGGAGCGCCGCCAGTTCGGTTCGCCCATCGCCGACTTCCAGCTGGTGCAGGGCATGCTTGCGGACTGCGCGGTCGACATCGCCGTCAACCGCGCCTACACCCACCAGGTCGCCTGGGAGGTCGACGAGGGCCGGCTCGACCGCAAGACGCTCCACGCCAAGGCGGCCATCGCCAAACTCGCGGCGAGCGAGGCCTCCGGCCGGGTCGTCGACCGCTGCCTGCAGATCTTCGGCGGCCGCGGCTACGACCGTTCCCACCCCGTCGAACGCCTCTACCGCGAGCTGCGCGTCGACCGCATCTGGGAGGGCACCTCCGAGATCCAGCGTCTGATCATCGCGGGCGAACTCGTCAAGCGGGGCACGGGTGTCCTGCAGATGCCGTCCCCGGCGTGACCGTACGGCGGTGCGGCCCGGGGCCCGCCCGGGCCGCCACCCCCCCGGACGACGGCCGACTGCCGGGGGCGGGTGGACCCATGACCCACGAGGTCA
>NZ_JBHYVA010000749.1:1842-3999 GCF_042750055.1 Streptomyces sp. NPDC059456 | reverse complement strand
GTTCCCGGGTCCCCCACTTGAGAAAGGCCAGATTCCAACCGGGCTCAGCCTCGGCCCGGGTGACGCGCGGTCACTTCACGGGCAGGTGGTACGAGAGGCGGTAGCGGTCCGCCGGGACCACCACGTCCGCGGTCTCGACCGCCAGTCCGGACGCGAAGTAGGTACGGCCGATCACCAGGACCACGTGCCCCGGGACCCCGCCCAGCAGCATGATCTCCTCCGCCAGGCCCGGGCGCGCCCCGACCTCCTCCACCACGTTGTCGACGACGACGTCGATCGCGGCCATCCGGTCGACGACCCCCGAGCCGCCGAGCGGCCCTTCCTCGGGCAGCATCACGGGGGTCCGGCCCGTGACCGCGAGCGGCTCCCAGGAGGTCGAGAGCATCATCGCCTCCCCCGCGTCGCGGAACACGTACCGCGTCCGCATGACGCGCCCGCCCGGCTCGATGCCGAGCCGCTTGGCGATCTCCGCCGGCGCGGCGGCCTGTTCGCTGCTGGATTCCCAGGTCCCGCGGGCCCCGGCGTCGGCCTGCTCCTGCCGGAACGGCGTCGACGTCCCCCCCGTGCGGTATCCGGAGCGGGCGACGCGCCTGGGCACGGGCTGCTCCCGCACGTACGTACCCGATCCGGACCGGCCCTCGACCAGCCCCTCCGCCATGAGGACCTTGCGCGCCTCCAGCGCCACCGTGTCGGAGACCCCGTACTCCTCGCGGATCCGGGCCTGCGAGGGGAGCCGGGCGTGCGGGGGCAGGGACCCATCGACGATCTTCCGTCGCAGATCCCCGGCGACGCGAAGATAGGCCGGCTGCTCACCGAAAGTCACTGGCCACTCCCATCAGGTTGACAGACAGCTACACCCTGGCAACCCGCGGTTGTACGCCGCAAGCAAGGGCCAGAGTTTCACCCGAAGTGATGAAGCCAGGTCACTGAAACCCGTTACCGACCGTTACCTCGCGCTATTCTCGTCGGCCCCTCGGGCCGCGGCCCCGGCGGCCCCGGACGAGTCGCCGCCCGACTGTTCCGCCCGCCAGTCCGGCACCGCCGTCGCCAGCCCGTACGCCCCGCGCAGCGCCTTCTCCGTCCCCACGGACAGCGCGCCCGACGCCTCGTCCCACGCGTCCTGGAACGCCGCCGGCTTCGTCGCCCGCGCCGCCCGCTGCCACCCCGCGCGGGCCGCCTCGACCTCCCTCAGCCGGGCCCCCGCCGGCCCGGCCAGCTCCGGCCGCTCCCTCGCCCCCTCCAGCACCGATGCCTCCGCGGCCAGCGCCACGTCCACCGAGCGCGCCCAGTCCAGGTACCGGGGCAGCGCCTCGTCGATGGCCTCCTCGGGCTCGCCGCCCATCACCAGGTCACCCTCGTTGCGCACCCGCAGGAAGGCCACCTGCTCCGGCTTCAGCATCCCGGCGTCCTTGCGCAGACTGCCGCGGTGCTCCTCATCCGCCGTGCCGATGACGCACAGCAGACGCCGGTCGCCGCCGCTCCACGACGCGTGCGAGGGCGCGAAGTAGAACATGTCCGCGTACGGGGGCAGCGCCCACGTGTCCATCGCGTACGCGTCCTGCGCCTTCCAGCACGCCTGCGTGGCGGCCCTCCTCAGCTCGGGGCCGCCGGGGAAGGCGCTGCCGGCCAGCCGGGTCGAGGAGGTGACCTCCCCCTCGTGCACCTCGGTACAGGCGATCCGGTAGATGAAGGGGCTCTCGGCGAACAGGTCCCCGCCCGGGACGTTGAAGCAGTCGCCCGCGCGCATGTCGTCCACGGGGGTCAACTCGCCCTGGACGCCCTCGAACTGCTGGAGGGTGTCCAGGCGGTCGAACAGCCGCCCCGCGACCCGGTCCGCGGCCAGGACGAGGACGAGGGTCATCACGAGCGACACGGCCAGGCCCGCGATCGCCAGCCCCCGGCCCCGCTCCCCCTTCCGCGCGATCTGCACGAGCGCCACGACCGCGAAGACGACGCCGAGCGGCGGCAGGCACAACAGCCCGACCAGCAGCGACGCGAGCGCAAAGCCGTTGAGCGCCGGCTCCCCCTGCTCCGGCTGCGGCGTCGGAGCGGACCAGTGGGGCGGCGGCGGGGTGCTCACGGGGCGAGGGGCTCCATCACGTGGGGGCGCGAACGAATGCCCGAAATAGTACGCAGCGGGGGCGACCGCCTCGGCGG
>NZ_JBHYVA010000749.1:0-1832 GCF_042750055.1 Streptomyces sp. NPDC059456 | reverse complement strand
GGGTGTGGGCCAGGTGGGGTGGGGTGTATTCTTCATGACCGTTTTGTTGGTGGGTGTGGTGCTGCTCTTCCTCGCGCCCCCCCCCGCAGTTCCCCGGCCCGTAGGCCGTGTTCGGGCTCCCGGGCCGCCGGGCCGGCGCCTCCGAAAGGCCGACCCACCCGTTCGCCCGGCCACAAAAGCAGGACGAACGCGTAACATCCGTGCCGTACAACGGCCATGAATGAGCAAAGGCGCTCTGCCCATGACGCACGCACTGCCCGGCTACGTCTGCCCCGAGGACGCCACGCGCGCCGATGCCCGGACGGCCCCCTGGTGCTGCCCCCTGTGCGGCGGACCGTGGGACCTCGACTTCACCCCCGATCCGGCCGCCCCGCTCGAACCGGCCGCCGGACCCCCCTCCCTCTGGCGGTTCGGCTCCGCACTGCCGCTGCCGGGGGCGTTCTCCGTGACGCTGTCGGAGGGGAACACGCCGCTGGTCCCGCTCGCGGAGCGGATCCACGCCAAGCTCGACTTCCTGATGCCCACGCTGTCGTTCAAGGACCGCGGCGCGGTGATGCTCGCGGAACTGGCCCGGCGGCTGGCCCCGGAACGGGTGGTCGCGGACAGCAGCGGCAACGCGGGAACGGCCGTGGCCGCGTACTGCGCGCGGGCGGGGCTGAAGTGCGAGGTGTTCGTACCCGAGGGCACCCCGGAGAAGAAGACGGAGCAGATGCGGGCGCACGGCGCGGCGGTCCGCTTCGTGCCGGGCGGCAGGGAGGCCACGGCGCTCGCGGCCCGCGCCGCCGCCGACCTCCCCGGGGTCTTCTACGCGAGCCACGTCTTCAACCCGTACTTCCTGCACGGGACGAAGACGTACGTGTACGAGGTGTGGGAGGAACTCGGCGGCCGGCTGCCCGAGGCCCTCGTCCTCCCCGTCGGCAACGGCACCCTGCTGCTGGGGGCGGCCCTCGCGGTCTCGGAGCTGGCGCGCCGCGGGGTGAAGCCGCCCGCGCTGATCGCGGTCCAGGCCGAGGCGGTGTCCCCGCTGGCCAAGGCCTTCGCGGCGGGCGCGCAGGACGCCGCTCCGGTGGAGCAGCGGCCCACCCTCGCCGACGGGATCGCGATCGCGTCCCCGCCGCGGGCCCGCCAGGTGCTGGCCGCGGTCCGCGCGTCCGGCGGCACCTTCCTGACGGTCCCGGAGGAGGCCCTGCGCGCGGCCCGCCGGGACCTGGCGCAGCGCGGCCTGTTCGTGGAACCCACGGCGGCGGCCTGCTGGGCGGCGGTCGGCCCCCACGCCCCCGCCGACCCGCTCCAGGGCCGCACGGCGGTCCTGCCCCTGTGCGGGGCCGGGCTCAAGGCGGGTTGGACGTAGCGCGGCCACGGGCCCGGTCCGGCGACGGGGCCCGGTCCGGGAGGACGGGCCCGGTCCGGGAGGACGGGCCCCCGCACTGCCCCCGCACTGCCCCCGTCCCGCCCCCGCGGCGCCGGCGTACGTGTCGGGAAATCGCCAGCCCGGGACGGCGGGCGTCTGGTGAACTGGGGCCATGACCACCATCGTTGATCTCGCCCGCCGGTTCACCGCGCTCCACGACCCCGCCGCCCCGCTGGCCCTGGCCAATGCCTGGGACGTCGTCAGTGCCCGTCTCGTCGAGGCCGCCGGGGCCCCCGCCGTTGCCACGACCAGTGCCGGTGTCGCCTGGTCCCTCGGCGCGCCCGACGGCGACGCGCTGACCCGCGACCGTGCCCTCGACCACGTCTCCCGCGTGGTGGCCCCCCTCTCCGCGCCGGTCACCGCCGCCAAAGCTGGCGGGTTCGCCGGCGCCCGCCCCCCCGGGGGCGGGGCGCCCCGCCCC
>NZ_JBHYVA010000748.1:0-4013 GCF_042750055.1 Streptomyces sp. NPDC059456 | reverse complement strand
GCCACCCCCCCCCCCCCGCACCCCGGGCGGCCCGCCACCCACCCGATAAACAAGCTGGCAAACACCCTGAAAGTGTGGTGACCCGGCCCCCCCCCCCCCCCCCGGCCGGGGTGGGCGGGCCTTTTCATGCTCTGGGTCCACCCTGGGCCCTCAGCGCGGAGCAGGGCCACTCGTGTGGCGCGGGGTCAGGGGGCGGTCGGCGCGGCGGGCTTGGCGGCGGGCTTGGCCAGCAGGGACTCTGCCGTGTCCTGGAGCGCGGCGACGTTGCCGTTGGACAGGACGATGTTGGGGTTGAGGACGCGCTCGACCGGCACGTGCACGACCTCCGAGATGTCGGAGATGTTGAGGTTGTCGAGGAGCGAGAGCAGCGGGTTGTCGGCGGCCTGGGCGGGCGCACCGCCGAGGAGCAGGACGGCGCCGGCGAGAGCGCCGACGAGCGAGGTTCGGTTCAGCTTCATGCGCGGGGAACGGCCCGCCCGTCCCCCCGGTTACCCCCCACCCCACCGGTCCCCCCGTTCGGCCCCGCCAGACCCCCCGTCCGGCCGGACCCGCCCTTCACGGCGAGAGGCCCCCCGTCCGCGGTGTGCGGGAGGGGGCCTCTCGTCGTCGCTGGTGCCGGGCCGGGCGGGCGGGTCAGCCGCCGCACTGGCAGGGCGCGCCGGACTGGCAGCCGCAGCCGCAGCCCGAGCCGCAGCCGCAGGCCGCGAGCAGCGGCAGCCGCAGCGGTTCCGGCCGGGGCTGCTGCTCCTGGTCCGGGGTGATGGGAACGGGGGAATCGGGCATGGGTCCTCCTCGCAGGCGGCGTGCGTGGCGCTGTACGGACTTCTTGCCTCTTACTGCCTTCGCCCTCATTCATGCCCAGCCGGACCGGCGCGTCAACGGCGCACCGGGGGCAGAACGGCTCAGACGCCGTCGACCTGCGTGGGCGCCTGCAGCTCGTCCGCGTGCTCGCCCGTCACCAGGTACACCACGCGCTTGGCCACCGACACCGCGTGGTCCGCGAAACGCTCGTAGTAGCGGCCCAGCAGCGTCACGTCCACCGCGGTCTCGATGCCGTGCTTCCAGCGGTCGTCCATCAGGTGCTGGAACAGCGTGCGGTGCAGCTGGTCCATCTCGTCGTCGTCCTGCTCCAGCTGGAGCGCCAGGTCGACGTCCTTCGTGATGATGACCTCCGCCGCCTTCGCCATCAGGCGCTGCGCCAGCTGCCCCATCTCCAGGATGGTCGCGTGCAGGTCGCGCGGGACCGCCGTGTCCGGGAAGCGCAGCCGGGCCAGCTTCGCCACGTGCTGCGCCAGGTCGCCCGAGCGCTCCAGGTCCGCGGACATGCGCAGCGAGGTCACCACGATGCGCAGGTCGGTGGCGACCGGCTGCTGGCGGGCCAGCAGCGCGATGGCACGGGCCTCCAGGTCGTGCTGGAGGTCGTCGACCTTCTGGTCGGCGGCGATGACGCTCTCGGCGAGCTTCAGGTCGGCGTCGAGCATGGAGGTCGTGGCCCGCCCGATCGCGGAACCGACCAGCCGGGCCATCTCGACCAGGCCTTCCCCGATCGAGTCCAGTTCCTCGTGGTACGCGTCACGCATGGGTGTCCCTCTCTTGCCTACTGCCTCTTGCCCCTCGGGCCGGGCCGGGGCGGCTTCGTGCCCCCACGTTGACACGGTGGGCCGCGAACGCGTCGGACTCCGGCATCACAAGTGAATCAACCCCGTCGCCACGGTGAACTCTGGGCGACGAGTGTTCGAGGTGCCACCCGAACGGCTGTGGAAGTGCCGTCGTGCCTGCTTAACCTGGATCCATGGACGTGAACGCGGCGGTCGCCGCAGCTGCAGCGATCGCCGGTCTGTGCACCGGTGTGATCGCGATGCTGGCGTTCCGCTGGAGCGAGCGCGACCAGGCCCGCCCCACCCGGAGCTCCATGCGCCCCGACATCAACGCGGTGCTCCCGCCCGGCGTGGACACCGTCCTGTCCGTACTGCGCTCCTCCGCCGTCGTGCTCGACGAGGGCGACGCGGTGGTCAAGGCCAGCTCGGCGGCGTACGCCCTCGGACTGGTCCGCGGCGGCAAACTGGCCGTCGAGCCCATGCTCCACATGGCCCGCGACACCCGCCGCGACGGCGAAATACGCCAGGTCGAGCTCGACCTGCCCCGGCGCGGCACCGGCCGCGGCGAGGCCCTCGCGGTCTCGGCGCGCGTCGCCCCGCTCGGCTCCCGGCTCGTCCTGCTCCTCGTCGAGGACCTCACCGAAGCCCGCCGCATCGAAGCCGTGCGCCGCGACTTCGTCGCGAACGTCTCGCACGAGCTGAAGACACCGGTCGGGGCGATCTCCCTGCTGTCCGAGGCGGTCATGGACGCCGCGGACGACCCCGAGGCGGTCAGCCGCTTCGCCGGCCGCATGCAGATCGAGGCCACCCGCCTGATCAACCTCGTACAGGAGCTCATCGACCTCTCCCGGGTACAGAACGACGACCCGCTGGAGGACGCCGAGCCCGTACGGGTGGACACGCTGGTCGCCGAGGCGATCGACCGCTGCCGTCACACGGCGTCCTCCAAGCAGATCACCATGGCCGCCGGCGGCACCGCCGACCTGCGCGTCTGGGGCCACCGCGGACAGCTCGCGGCGGCCCTGGGCAACCTCGTCGAGAACGCCGTCAACTACAGTCCCGCCCGCACCCGCGTCGGCATAGCCGGGCGCAGGGTCGCGGCCCCCGGGGGAGACTTGATCGAGATCGCCGTGACCGACCAGGGCATCGGCATCCCGGAAAAGGACCGCGAGCGCATCTTCGAGCGCTTCTACCGCGTGGACCCGGCCCGCTCCCGCGCCACGGGAGGAACCGGCCTCGGCCTCGCGATCGTGAAGCACGTAGCGGCCTCACACGGCGGGGAGGTGTCCGTATGGAGCTCCGAGGGTCAGGGCTCCACGTTCACCCTGCGCCTGCCGGAAGCAGCCGCTCCGGCCCAGGCTCCCGCGGCCGCCCCGGCCACGGGACCCGCCACCGAACCCAGCCACCCCACCCCTGCCTGAACCCCGCTTCCCCAAGAACCACGCCAGCCATCCCTGCCCCGGAGGTCCTTCCGTGACCCGAGTGCTCGTCGTCGAGGATGAGGAATCCTTCAGCGACGCCCTGTCCTACATGCTCCGCAAGGAGGGCTTCGAGGTCGCCATCGCCGCGACCGGCCCCGACGGGCTCGACGAGTTCGAGCGCAACGGCGCCGACCTCGTCCTCCTCGACCTGATGCTGCCCGGCCTGCCCGGCACCGAGGTCTGCCGGCAGCTGCGCGGCCGCTCCAACGTGCCCGTCATCATGGTGACGGCCAAGGACAGCGAGATCGACAAGGTCGTCGGGCTGGAGATAGGAGCCGACGACTACGTCACGAAGCCCTTCTCCTCGCGGGAGCTGGTCGCCCGCATCCGCGCGGTCCTGCGCCGCCGCGGCGAGCCGGAGGAGGTCACCCCGGCCGCGCTGGAGGCCGGACCCGTACGGATGGACGTCGACCGCCACGTGGTGACGGTGGCCGGCGCCAAGGTCGACCTCCCGCTGAAGGAGTTCGACCTGCTGGAGATGCTGCTGCGCAACGCGGGCCGCGTGCTCACGCGCATGCAGCTGATCGACCGGGTCTGGGGCGCGGACTACGTCGGCGACACCAAGACCCTGGACGTCCACGTCAAGCGCCTGCGCGCCAAGATCGAGCCGGACCCGGGCGCACCGCGCTACCTGGTCACGGTCCGCGGCCTGGGCTACAAGTTCGAGCCGTAGCCCGCGGCGGCCGCGCGGGGTTCACCCCTCCGGGGCCGGCCGGAGGCCGGCGCAGCGTCCCGAAGCCCGGGAGGCCCTCCGGGGCCGAGAGGTGCGAGGGGCGCACGGGGAAGGTGTTCGAGCCGGACCCGGGCGCACCGCGCTACCTGGTCACGGTCCGCGGCCTGGGCTACAAGTTCGAGCCGTAGCCCGCGGCGGCCGGCGCAGCGTCCCGGAGCGCGGGAGGCGCCGCGGCGGCCGCGCCGGTGCGCGGAAGTGAGG
>NZ_JBHYVA010000747.1:0-4014 GCF_042750055.1 Streptomyces sp. NPDC059456 | reverse complement strand
GCCTCTCGGAGGTGTTCGCGAGCTGAGCCGGCCCGCTGAACCCCTTGACGAGGAGCCGGACGGCCAGGCCCACCTCCCAGGCGAACACCGGGAGGGCGGCGAGCGAGCCGGCGCCGGACACCTGCTCGTAGAGGCCGAACAGCACGGCCGTCGCGGAGGCGCAGATCATTGCGCCGCCGACCAGCCCGAGCACGGCGAGGGGCCGCGGGACGAGCCGTGCGCGGTACATCAGACAGGCCAGGACCAGGGTGTTCGCGCCCAGCACGAAGTTGGGCCCGAAGAGGAAGGTCCAGTCGTGGATCGCCACGAGGGCGTCGGCGGCCGTGCCGAGGGACGCGCTGTCGCCGCCCGGCGCCGCGGCGGACCCCCTGCGCAGGGTCACCACGGACAGCACGCTGACGAGGCCGACGAGGATGACGGCGGCTTCGAGCAGGCGGCCGCAGACGTAGCCGAGCGCGGCCCCCTCGTTGCGGCGCTTCAGGACCGGGTACAGGGCGGCCCCGGTGCCGACGACCGCCAGCGCGAGGACGAACTCGCACAGCGCACCGAGGAACACGCGGGTGTCGGCGCCGGCGCCGAGGACGTAGTCGGTGCCGTTCAGCACGGGTCCGTACAGCAGCAGACCGGCGATCGCGGCGACCTCCGTGACGAGGAACAGCGCCCCCGTGACGACCGCGGTCCCCCTGTCCGGCCCCTTCGATGCGGTCGAGCTCTTCGCGTCCATGCGGAACCACTCCCCCTCCTGGATGGTGTACGGCGTACACCCGAGACACACGGTAGGTGTACGCCGTACACTCGTCAAGCCCGGGCGGCCGCCCGCGCACCGACCACGAGGGAGCTGATCGCATGACCCGGCAGCCGGAGGCGGCACCGAGGGCGCCCCTGAGCAGGGACCGGGTGCTGCGCGCCGCGGTCGCGCTGGCCGACTCCACCGGGATCGAGGCGCTGAGCATGCGCAGGCTCGCCCAGGAGCTGGGCGTGGTGCCGATGGCGCTCTACAAGCACGTCGCCCACAAGGAAGAGCTCCTGGACGGCATGGTGGAGACGGTCGTGGGCGAGATCGGCCCGCCGGCCCCCGGCACCGGCTGGCGGGCCGCGGTCCGCCTGCGGATCCTGTCCGCGCGCACCGCCCTGCTGGGGCACCCGTGGGCGGCCCAGGTGATCCGCTCGCGCACCGGCCCGACCCCGGCGGTGCTCGCGCACCTGGACGCGGTGATCGGGACGTTCCGCGCGGGCGGCCTCTCGGCCGACCTCACCCACCATGCGATGCACGCCCTCGGCAGCCGTGTCCTCGGGTTCACCCAGGAGGTGTTCGACGCCGCCCCCGGACCGGCTCCGCAAGGGCCGGCGATCCTGCCCCCGGAGGCCGCGGCGGCCTATCCGCACGTCGCGGAACTGGCCATGGCCGCCGCCCACGACGGGGACTCCGTCGTGGGCGGCGGCTGTGACGACCGGTTCGAGTTCGAGTTCGCGCTCGACCTCCTACTGGAAGGCTTCGAACGCCTCCACCGGCAGGGCTGGACCTCCGCCGGCGGGGGTGTGGCCGGCTAGTCGCCGAGTTCCAGGATCCGGCCGGTGCCCGCGCCCTCGATGGTGCGCACGTAGGCCCGGGCCACGTCCGCGACGTCGACCGGCGCGAAGCCCGGGAAGGAGTCGCCGTAGGCGTCGAGGGCCTCGGTGAAGACCGTGGGGCTGACGGCGTTGATCCGCTGCGGGGCGATCTCGACGGCCGCCGCCCGGACGAAGGCCTCCACGGCGCCGTTCGCCATCGAGGCGGCCGAGCCCGTGACGATCGGGCTGCGCGCCAGCACGCCGGTGATCAGGGTGAAGGATCCGCGCGGCGCGATGCGCCCGGTGCCCTGGCGGACCAGCTCCAGCTGGCTCATGACCTTGCCGCGGAAGGCCGCGGTCCAGTCCTCGGGGGTCATTTGGGCGACCGGCTTGTACGGGACGCTGCCGGCGGCGCTCGCCACCGCGTCGAGCTGCCCGTCCCGGCCGGCCGCCTCGTACAGGGCGGTGATCTGCTGCGGGTCCGTGATGTCGAAGCGCAGATCGCCGGTCGAGCGTCCGGCGGTGAGGACCTCGTGGCCGCGGGTGGTCAGGGCGTGGTGGACGGCGGTGCCGAGCATGCCGCCCGCGCCGATGAGAAGGATTCGCATGACCCCGACGCTATGGGCACCCGCACCGGCCGGGGAAATGCCTTCTCGGCAGCATTTATGCTTGGCGGTCATGAATGTGGAGCTGCGTCATCTGAGGGCCCTCGCGGCGATCGGCGACGAGGGGAGCATCACGGGCGCCGCCGCCGTGCTGCGCATCGGCCAGCCCGCCCTGTCCCGCACCCTCGACCAGCTGGAGCGCCGCCTCGGCACGCCGCTGGTGGAGCGTACGACCCGCCGGCTCGGCCTCACCCCCGCCGGGCACCGCCTGTGGGAGCACGCGCACCGCATCCTCGCCCAGCTGGACGACGCGCTCACCGAGGCCGCGGCCGGCCCGCGGCCGCTGCGCGTCGGCTTCGCCTGGGGCGCGCTCGGCCCGCACACCGTGGGGCTGCTGCGGGACTGGCGCCGCGACCACCCCGAGGTCCCGGTCCAGGTGCACCGGCTCGCGGATCCGGAGACGGGGCTGCGCCGCGGCGAGATCGACGCCGCGTTCATGCGCACCCTGCCGGAGGGCGACGCCGCGGGGCTGTCCGTGCTGCCGCTGTACCGGGAGCCGCGGATCGCGGCCCTGTCCGAGGACGATCCGCTGGCCGCGCGCACCGAGCTCGGCCTGGCCGATCTGGCCGAGCGGACCGTCGTCCTGTGCGCGACGGCGGCGACGTCCGGCACCGACCTGTGGCCCGACGAACGCAAGCCCTCGGTCACCCTCGAGGTCGCCAACGTCGACGAATGGCTGACGGCCATCGCGACGGGCGAGGCGGTCGGGGTCACCGCCGAGGCCACCCGGCACAGCCACCCGTTCCCCGGCGTCCGGTACCTGCCGCTGACCGACGCCGAGCCGGTGACGGTGCTCTTCCTCGCGCCCGCCGCACCGGCCCACACCGCGACCGCCGCCTTCCGCGACCACGCCCGGCGCTCGCTCACCGGCGGTGGCCTGATCGCGTAGGCTCGGCGAATGGCCAAGTACTTCGACGTGCACCCCGAGAACCCCCAGCAGCGCACCATCGGCAGTGTCGCTGACAGCATCCGCTCCGGCGCGCTCGTCGCGTACCCCACGGACTCCTGCTACGCGCTGGGCTGCCAGCTCGGCAACCGTGACGGCCTCGCCCGGATCCGGTCCATCCGCGATCTCGACGACCGCCACCACTTCACCCTGGTGTGCCAGAACTTCGCCCAGCTGGGCCAGTTCGTGCAGATCGACAACGACGTGTTCCGTGCGATCAAGGCGTCCACGCCCGGCAGTTACACCTTCATCCTGCCCGCGACGAAGGAAGTGCCGCGCCAGCTGCTGCACCCCAAGAAGAAGACGGTCGGCGTCCGCATCCCCGACCACGCGGTGACCCAGGCGCTGCTCGCCGACCTCGGCGAGCCGCTGCTGTCCAGCACCCTGCTCCTGCCCGACGAGCCGGAGCCGCTGACCCAGGGCTGGGAGATCAAGGAGCGGCTCGACTACCTCGTGGACATCGTGGTGGA
The DNA here is from genome assembly GCF_042750055.1 of Streptomyces sp. NPDC059456. NCBI lineage: Bacteria > Bacillati > Actinomycetota > Actinomycetes > Kitasatosporales > Streptomycetaceae > Streptomyces > Streptomyces sp. NPDC059456. Next base: position 382 of record NZ_JBHYVA010000747.1, on the reverse strand, counting down.
CTCGGGCGACTGCGGGACCGAGCCGACCACCGTCATCGACTTCTCCGGCGGCGAGGCGGAGATCGTGCGCCGCGGGGCGGGCGACACCACCCGGTTCGAGTGACGCGGGCCGTCAGCCGGTGGCCGGGCCGCCCGGTCGCGGCTCGCCGCCCCGGCTGACCAGGCCGTACGCCCAGCGTTCGTTCAGGCCGGCGAGGAAGCCGACGCTGCCCCAGAAGAACCAGGCCTTGATCAGGGCCTGGTGTCCGGCCGGCGACAGCGGCCCGGGCCCGCACATGTCGTCCGGGGCGGCCGGCGGCGTGAGCAGGGTGAGGATTCCGCCGTTGATGAGCAGGAACAGCGAGGTGGCCAGGAACCAGCCCACCACCACCCGGTACCAGCC
>NZ_JBHYVA010000746.1:0-4021 GCF_042750055.1 Streptomyces sp. NPDC059456 | reverse complement strand
GTCGGGTGCGCGGCTGGGTCTTTTACTTAATTTTATAACCACACCCCCCCAACCAAAAAAACCCCCCCGCGCCCGGGGGGGGGGGGCCCCACCGGCGCGGCGCGTACTTCGCCAACCCCTGCTTCACGCAGATCCACCCCACCTGCATCCCGCGCACCGGCGACCACCAGTCCAAGCTCACGCTGATGAGCGAGTCCCTGCGCAACGACGGCCGCATCTGGGTCCCCAAGGCCCAGGGCGACACCCGCCCCGCCGCCGAGATCCCCGAAGCGGAGCGCGACTACTACCTGGAGCGCATCTACCCCTCCTTCGGCAACCTCGTGCCCCGCGACATCGCCTCCCGCGCCGCCAAGAACGTCTGCGACGAGGGCCGCGGCGTCGGCCCCGGCGGCCAGGGCGTCTACCTCGACTTCGCCGACGCCATCCGCCGCATGGGCCGGGACGAGGTCGCCGAGAAGTACGGCAACCTCTTCGAGATGTACGAGCGGATCACCGCGGAGAACCCGTACGAGGTCCCCATGCGGATCTACCCCGCCGTCCACTACACGATGGGCGGCCTGTGGGTCGACTACGACCTCCAGACCACCGTCCCCGGCCTCTTCGCCATCGGCGAGGCCAACTTCTCCGACCACGGGGCCAACCGCCTAGGGGCCTCCGCCCTGATGCAGGGCCTCGGAGACGGCTACTTCGTGCTCCCCTCCACCATCAACGACTACCTGGCCCGCCACCCGCACCGGGAAGCCGTCGACGACAGCCACCCCGAGGCCGCGGCAGCCGTCCGCGAGACCCGCGACTGCCTCGCCAAGCTGCTCGCCGTCGACGGGGACCGCACGCCCGACTCCTTCCACCGCGAGATCGGCGAGCTCATGTGGGAGTACTGCGGCATGTCCCGCACCGAGGAGGGCCTGCGCAAGGCGCTGGAGCGGATCCCGCAGATCCGCGAGGAGTTCTGGAAGCGGATCAAGGTCCCGGGCCGCGGCGAAGAGTTCAACCAGTCCCTGGAGAAGGCCAACCGCATCGTCGACTACCTGGAACTCGCCGAGCTGATGTGCCTCGACGCCCTGCACCGCGCCGAGTCCTGCGGCGGCCACTTCCGCGAGGAGTCCCAGACCCCGGACGGCGAGGCCGCCCGCCGCGACGAGGAGTTCGGCTACGCCGCCGCCTGGGAGTACCAGGGCACCGGCGCGGCCCCCGTCCTGCACAAGGAAGACCTCGTCTTCGAGTACGTCCACCCCACCCAGCGGAGCTACGCATGAGGCTCAACCTGCGCGTCTGGCGCCAGCAGAACCCCGGCACCCCCGGTGCCATGGTCACGTACGAGGTCGACGGCATCTCCCGCGACATGTCGTTCCTGGAGATGCTCGACACCCTCAACGAGGACCTCATCCTGCGGGGCGAGGACCCGGTCGCCTTCGACCACGACTGCCGCGAGGGCATCTGCGGCGCGTGCAGCCTCGTCATCAACGGCGACGCCCACGGCCCCGAGCGCACCACCACCTGCCAGCTGCACATGCGGTCCTTCGCCGACGGCGACACCATCGACGTCGAGCCCTGGCGGGCCGCCGCGTTCCCCGTGGTCAAGGACCTCGTCGTGGACCGAGGCGCCTTCGACCGGATCATCCAGGCCGGCGGCTACATCACCGCCCCGACCGGCTCGGCCCCCGAGGCGCACGCCACCGCCGTGCCCAAGGCCGACGCCGACTCCGCCTTCGAGCACGCCGAGTGCATAGGCTGCGGGGCCTGCGTCGCGGCCTGCCCCAACGGCTCTGCGATGCTCTTCACCTCCGCCAAGGTCAACCACCTCAACGTGCTCCCGCAGGGCTTGCCGGAGCGGGAGACCCGCGTGCTCGACATGGTCGCGCAGATGGACGACGAGGGCTTCGGCGGCTGCACCCTCACCGGCGAGTGCGCCACCGCCTGCCCCAAGGGCATCCCGCTGCCGTCCATCGCCGCCATGAACCGCGAGTGGCTGCGGGCGGTCCGCAGGCACGGAGGAAAGTGAGAAGTCCCTGTGAGACGGGGATAACGGCCCTCGGACCCTTGCGTGAAAAATGAACGAAGGGAAAGGTGGACGTGAACGAGGCATCCGCCCCTGCCTGCCGGACGGCACCACACCCCCTCACGCCGGGTGCCGCCCGCATCCTCGGGTGCCGCTCACCGGCGCCGTCTCGCGAGGTCGCATATGCAGGGCCTGTCCCGTCTCCCGCTCCCCGTCGGCCTGCGCCGGATCGTACGGACGCTGCGCCGGCCCGGCGGCGTACCGAGACAGCCGGACGCCACCCGGCGGGAGCGCACCGAGAGCGGGCACCGGACGCCACCCCCTCCCGGCCGGATCCGTGAGGACGAACTGCTGGAGACGCTGCCCGGCCTGGTCCGCCACCGCGGCCGGCTCACCACGGTCCGCGACGACCTGCTGCCCGCCGCCGCCCGCGACGCGAACCTCGCGGCGGTCGCGGGGGCACTGCGGGCGGCCGCCGTCCCGTACGGCCTGGTCCCCGACGGCGGGCTGCGGCACCGGGTGGCCATCGCCCCGCAGGACCGCGCGTCCGCGCTGAAGGCGTGCGCCGAGGCCTTCACCGGGCTCCCCGTCTACGCCCGTCTCCTGCGCGACGGCGACGACAGCGCCGAGGTCCTCGCCGAGGCGCTCTGCGACACGGTCGCGGCCGTGGAGTGCGGACCGGCCGGCGCCCCGCACCCGAAGGTCAAGGGCCTGCGCCTCTTCCAGCCGGTCGTCACCGCCGGCCGCACCCTGACCTACGGCCCCGAAACCGGCTGCGACCTGGAGTTCTGGGAAGCCGCCGAGTCGGGCACGGGAGCGATCGCCGGACTGCGCGAGACCCCGTACGGCTGGTGGGTGCCCACCCTCGAAGCCACCTCCACCACCCGCGTCGGCGGCGAGGACCACCCCGTCGTCGACGCCTTCGCCGGCCGCTTCCCCGACGACATCGACTTCCCCGTCGACGCCGTGATCACCTGGGTCGACGCCGCCGACCCCGCCAGGGGGGGGGGGGGGGGGCGGCGCGCCCCCGCCCCGCCCCCCCCCCCCCGGGGGCCGCCGGCCGGCCCGCCCCCGCCGCGGCCGGCGCCCACACCGGCGCGGACGGCGGCCGCGCCCTCGTCGACCACGCGGAGAACCGCTACCGCGACCGCGGGGAACTGCGCTACTGCCTGCGCTCCATCGCCGCCCACGCGCCGTGGATCCGCCGCGTCTTCATCGTGACCGACGACCAGACGCCGTCCTGGCTCGCCACCGACCACCCGCAGGTCACCGTCGTCGGCCACCGCGAACTGTTCGCCGACCCCGCAGGCCTCCCGGTGTTCAACTCCCACGCCATCGAGAGCCAGCTCCACCGCATCCCGGGCCTCGCCGAACACTTCCTGTACTTCAACGACGACATCTTCCTCGGCCGCCCCCAGCGCCCGCAGAACTACTTCCTTTCCTCCGGCCTGCCCAAGGTCTTCCACGACCAGCGGGCCGTGGCCCCCAGCGCCCCGGGCGCCGACGACGACGTGTTCACCGCCTCCCAGAAGGCCACCCGCCACGCCGTCGAAGAAGCCGTCGGCCGCACCTACCCGCACATCCTGGCCCACACCCCGTACCCGCTGAGCCGCGCCCTCTTCGCCCACGTCGAGGAGCGCCTGCCCGGGCGGCTCGACGCCACCAGCCGCTCGGTGTTCCGCAGCGCCGACGACCTCGCCCCGGTCACCCTGGCCTCCCACCTGGCCCTCGCCGACGGCCGAGCCGTCGAGGGCGAACTGCGCCACGCGTACGTCAGCACCGGCCGGACCGAGGAGATCGAGCGGCTGCCCGGCCTCGCGGCCGACCGCTGGGCCGACGCGTTCTGCCTCGCCGACGACGACACCGCACCCGGACTCTCCCCCGAGGAGCAGCAGCGCGCGGTCGCCGCCTTCCTGGAGGCCTACTTCCCGGTGCCCTCCCCGTTCGAGAACTGAGGGCCGTACGACGAGCCCCGCCCCCCGGTCCGGCCCGCCGGTCCGGCCCGCGGATCGAGGCGGCCCC
>NZ_JBHYVA010000745.1:0-4041 GCF_042750055.1 Streptomyces sp. NPDC059456 | reverse complement strand
GACCCCGGCACCCTCGCCGAGGTCCGGGCCGGCGGCGGCCGCAGCCTCGCCGACCGGGCCCGGCGCGAGGAGGTCCCGGCGCCCGACCCCGCGGCCGCCCCGTGGGAGCGGCTGCCGCCCGCCACGCCCGGCCGGACCGCCGCCGACTGCGAGCAACGCGCCCGTGACGCGGGCCCGACCACCCTGAGGTGGACACCGCGAGGAGGCCCGCCATGAGCGTGTACATCGGAGAGCTGCACACCGAAGTCGTGCCCGCGGGCGGCTCCGCACCGCCGTCCGCCGGCCCGGACGGGCCCGCCGGGAGGTGGGCGGCCGCCGAACACCACCGCGAGGCCTGCGAACGGGCCGCCTGGCTCGCCGCCCGCGTCGCCGCGGAGGGCTTCGATGACTGACGCGGCGATCGCGGCCGTATCGCCCGTGTTCGAGGTGGGCGGCGCCCTCGTCAAGGACCTCGCGCGGGACTGCGTCCGCCTGGAGGTCGCCGAAGGCGTCGAGGGGCTGCGCACCCTGCGCGCACACTTCCTGGCCGTCGGCGCCGGGGCCAAGGGCCCCCAGGACCGGCTGCGGCACCTCGACGGGTCCACGGTCGGCCTCGGCAGCGCGCTCAAGGTCGCCCTCGGCCCGCCGTCACGCCAGCGGTACGTCTTCGAAGGCGTCGTCTCCGGCCTGGAACTCGTCCTCGGCGACGGCGAACCACCGCTCGTCCTCGTGCACGCCGAGGACGCGCTGATGCGACTGCGGATGACCCGCCGGATGCGCACCTACCACGACACCACCGACGCGGGACTCGCCGAGGAGGTGGCCCGCGAGCACGGGCTCGACGCCGACGCGGACGTCCCCGGACCCCGCTACGACGTCGTACAGCAGCTCAACCAGAGCGACCTCGCCTTCCTGCGCGAGCGGGCCCGGCTGGTCCAGGCCGAACTCTGGGCGAACGGCCGCACCCTGCACTTCCGCCCCCGGGGCAGCCGCGGCGCCACCCCCCAGACCCTCGTGTACGGCGGCGAGCTGATGTCCGTGCGGCTCTGCGCCGACCTGGCCCACCAGCGCAGCGAGGTCGTCGTCACCGGCTACGACGCCGACCGGCGCGAGATCGTCGACGAACGCGCCGGCCCCGAGGCCGTCGAAGCGGAGACAGCCGACGGCCGCACCGGGGCACGGCTCCTGGCCCGGGCCCTGGGCCCCGGCACCAGCCTGCGGGTCCGCGAGGCCGCACTGACCGCCGAAGAGGCCGCCGCCTGGGCGCGCGCCGAAATGCTGCGCCGCGGACGCCGGTTCGTGACCGTCGCCGGCACCACCAACGGCAGCCCCGACCTCGTCGTCGGAGGACGCCTCGCACTGCGCTCGGTCGGCGCGCCCTTCGAGGGGGAGGGGTACCACGTCACCCGGATCCGGCACACCTTCGACGCGGACCACGGCTTCCGCACCCGCTTCGACGCCGAACGCGCCGGCATGAACGAGGTGGTGTGATGGCCCTGCCCGCTCCCGTGGACGGCTCCGCCCCCGGATACTTCGGCGTCTACCCGGCGTTCGTCACCGACATCGTCGACGAGACACGGCTCGGCCGCATCGAGGTGCGCTTCCCCTGGCTCGGCAGGGACGGGGACCGCGACGTCCGCGCCTGGGCCACGCTCTGCTCCCCGTACGCCGACGACGAGCAGGGCCTGCTGGTGCTGCCCGAAGTGGGCAGCCAGGTCGTCGTCGCGTTCGAGGCGGGCAACCCGCGCCGCCCCTACGTCCTCGGCGCCGCCTGGAACGGGCGCGCCGCCCTGCCGCACGAGCCGCAGGACGCCAACAATCTGCGCACCCTGCGGTCGCGGGCGGACAGCCTGCTGGAGTTCGACGACACCCGGGGCGCGGCCAGGGTGCGCATCACGATGGCCTCCGGCCACGAGGTGACCCTCGACGACGCCGCCCAGCAGGTGACGATCCGGCACGGCGGCGGCTGCGTGGTGCGGCTGACGGCGACCTCCGTGGAGGTGCAGGCGAACGTGTCCGTCGACGTCAAGGCACCGATGGTGGCGGTCAACGCCCCGCTGTCCACCTTCAGCGGCCTGGTGAAGTGCGCCACGCTGGTCACCGAGCAAGTGGTGATCTCCCCGGCCTACACCCCGGGCGCCGGGAACATCTGGTGACCGCCGCCGACCACGGCTTCAAGGTCCTGGCCCCCTGGTACACCTGCGAGCGCGGGCACTTCGACCGCTTCGACCCCTCCGCGCACGCCCCGACGCTGCAGAAGTACGCCTCCGCCGAGTTCGTCCGGGCGCTGGTGGCGGACCCGCGCGACGCCCTGCGGTTCGACCCCGACGAGGACGTCTGGTCGTACCCGGTGCCCGTCGCCCTCGCCCACCGCGGCCCGGGACGGGCCCGGTTCGCCACCCACCAGCTGGTCCGCACCGGGCTGCGCAAGCTCTACCAGCCCAGCCACGAGCGGTTCTACGCGGTCGTCGTCGAGCTGTTCTGCGACCGGCCGGGGCTGCCGCGCCCGCAGTCCTCCGAAGGCCTCGACGTGGGCTTCGTGATGCGCCGCCGCACGGTGGAGATGAACGCGGAGCCGAAGGTGCTGCGCACGCTCTCGCGCCGGCTGACGGCCGACCTGCTCGCCGCCGGGCGGCAGCCGGGTCCGGACACCGGCCCGCACCTGTCGGAGGCCCGGGACGTCCTGTGGGCCGGCCTCGCCCACCGCACCGCCTTCGAGGAGGCCAACCGCGAACTCCTCGACCGGGTCGACCTGAAGAAGCAGACGCAGGCGTGGATGGCGGGCCCCGCGGGCGGCCAGTGGCGCAGGCTCGGCGAGCCCCCGGCGCAGGGCCGGCCCGAGGACCGGGAGCAGGAGCTGCCGATGTGGCGGCTGCCCGCCCGCTCGGGCGACTGCCCGGACGCGGCGCGCCCGCCGCAGCGGTCGCTGTGGTTCGGGGTGGTGCCGACCTCCTCCGCCGACCACGACGGCCTCGGCGCCCCCAAGCTCGACGACCGGTCCGTCTACGAACTGCGCGTCTTCGTACGGCGCACCCCGCGGCCGGGCCACGAGCAGTGCCCGCCGCGGACCTCCTGGAGCAAGCCCACCGAGCCCTTCCGGCTCGCGTCGTTCTTCGACCCGGAGGGCACGAGGAACCGGAAGACGTCCATCACCATGCCCGACTTCCGGGCGGTGGCCGCCCGGGCCGCGGCACCGCCCGGACCCGGCGGGGTCGCGATCACCAGCCCGCCCGGCTCGCAGATGTCCTTCGACCCCGGCGGCGGCACGCCCGGCTCCGGCTCGGTGACCGGCACCGTCCCGCGGACCTGCACCTTCGCCCTCGAAATCTTCATGATCGTGGCGTACTTCGTGTTCAGCATGTTCCTGCCGATCGTGGTCTTCCTGTTCCAGCTGTGGTGGCTGCTCGCCCTGCGCTTCTGCCTGCCGCCCTCGCCGGAGGCGGCCGCCGCCCTCAAGGCCTTCTTCGCCGGCGGCAAGACCCTCGCCGACATGGGGCAGGCCGAGACCGACGCGTTCGACGAACTCCTCGGGACCAGGGGCGCCGGAGCCCGCCTCAAGGACGCGGACGGCGCCTTCGCCCAGGAGGACCTCGACGACCTGGTGGACCTCGTCACCCCGCCCGCCGCCGCGCCGCTCCCGGCGCCGCCGCGGCCGCAGCCTCCGGTCGACGACCCGCTGTGCGAGGGGGGATGAGATGGCGGCCCAGGTACCCGCGGCCCGCGAACCCGCCCGCGCTCCCGTCCCGGCCCCCGCCGCACCCGCGCCGGCCCCGGCGGGCCCCGCGCCGGCCGCCGCCCCCGGAAGGCTCGCCGACGAGCTGTCACGCACGGTCCTCGCGCCGGACGTCCCCCGGGAGGAAGTGGAGCTCCAGGGCGGGGCGGCGCTCGCCGTGCCCGCGCCGGTCGAGGAGTACCTGCAGCGCCGGGGCCCCGCGGGCGGCCCCGTACGCGTCCGGCTCGGCCGGATCGCGGCCGGGACCCTCCACCTCCCCCCCCCCCAAAGCGCACAAACACACCCCCCCGGCGCCCGCCCCCCCGCGCTCCCCCCCCCGCCCCCCCCCC
>NZ_JBHYVA010000744.1:0-4042 GCF_042750055.1 Streptomyces sp. NPDC059456 | reverse complement strand
CGTACAGGCCGTGCTCCTCGGCGATCCCGGGGTACACGGTCGCCCGCTCCCGGATCCCGTCGCCCGTCCCGTACAGGGAACTCGCCAGGTGGACCCGGCAGCCGTCCCGCGCCGCGCCGGCGGTGAGCTCCGGGAAGTGGTTGTCGTAGCAGACGCCGAGCGAGAAGCGGATCCCGCCGAGCGTGAAGCGGCCCGGGCTCCCGCCGGGCGCGAAGGCCCCCTGCTCGTGCCGGTACAGGTGCTGCTTCGCGTACGTCGTCACGTGCGCGCCGTCCGCCCCGTACACCAGCGTCGCGATGGCGGGCAGCGGACCGGCGGTGCGCAGCGCGACGTTGACGGCGACGGCGATGCCGGCGGACCGCAGCGGATCCAGCCGGGGGTCGTCGGCGTCCGCCATCCACAGGCCGGGATCGGCGGCCAGGGCCTCCAGCTCGTAGCCGGTGAGCGTGAACTCGGGGAACACGACGAGTTCGGCGCCCTGCGCCCGGGCCTCGGCGGCGAGCGCGACGCCGCGCCGCGTGTTGGCGGGGACATCGGCGGGGACGCAGGTGAGCTGCGCTGCTGCGATCTTCACGACCCCAGCATGCCAGCGCGGCCGCGGCCCCCGGCGGGCGGCCCGGATCCCCCGCCGGGCCTCCCCTAAGGCGTCTGCGGCCCGTGGAGCAGGGTCAGGAAGGAGCGGAACGCGGCGGGCATGTCCACTGACTCCGGGGCCAGCAGCCACTGGTACTGGAGGCCGTCCATGACCGCGGTCAGCAGGGGCGCCACCTGCTCCGGCGTCAGGCCCGAGGGAAGCCGGTCGCCGAACTCGCCGCGCAGCACCGCCGCCATCTCGGCGCGCACCTGGGCGTACCGCTCGGTGAAGAACTCCCGTGCCGGATGCCCGTCGGTGACGCTCTCGCCGAGCAGCGCCGAGAAGGTCTGCACGATGGCGGGACGCATCGCGTTGTACTCCACCAGCGAGGCCAGCAGGTCCAGCCGCCAGGTGCCGGCGGAAGCGCGCGAGCCGCCGCCGGTGTCCCAGCGGTCGCGCTCCTCCAGCACCGCGACCAGCAGCGCCTCCTTGGTCGGGAAGTAGTGCAGCAGCCCCTGCTGGGTCAGGCCGACGCGCTCGGCCACCGCGCCCAGGGACGCGCCGCGGTAGCCGCGCTCCGCGATCACCTCGACCGCCGCGCGGACGATGTCGCCGCGCCGCTCCTCGCTCCTCGCCCTGGCCATCGCCCCGGCACCTCTTCCGTCCACGCAGTGCCCCGCCGTGGCGGCGGAACCGTACGTACGTTATCGCAACATCACGAACAGATTACGAACCCTACCGCTCTACAGGCATCGGGTCCACGATGGGGGACACCCCCGCGGCGCCCGCACCACACCCCACCACACGCACACGATGAGGAGGCACGGCCGTGACCGATGCCGATCAGGTCCGCCACGACGCCGTAGAGGCGGCTCTCGGCAAGCTGGACCTCGACACCAAGGCCCGTCTGCTGGCCGGCCAGGACATGTGGTCCCTGCCCGCCCTTCCCGAGATCGGGCTGAGGTCCCTGGTCATGTCCGACGGCCCCATCGGGGTCCGCGGCGTGCGCTGGACCGCCGACGACCCGTCCGTCGCGCTGCCCTCCCCGACCGCGCTCGCCGCCGCCTGGGACCCCGCGCTCGCCCGCCGCGCCGGCCGGCTCCTCGCCCAGGAGGCCCGCCGCAAGGGCGTCCACGTCCTCCTCGCCCCCACCGTCAACCTGCACCGCTCCCCGCTCGGCGGCCGGCACTTCGAGTGCTACTCCGAGGACCCGTACCTCACCGGCGCCATCGGCACCGGCTACGTACAGGGCGTCCAGGACGGCGGCGTCGGCACCACCGTCAAGCACTTCGCCGGCAACGACGCCGAGACCGAGCGGTTCACCGTCGACAGCGTCATCGCCCCGCGCCCGCTGCGCGAGCTGTACCTGGCCCCCTTCGAGGCCATCGTCGCGAACGCCCACCCCTGGGGCATCATGACGGCGTACAACCGGGTCAACGGCACGACGATGACGGAGAACCGGTACCTCGTGAACGACGTCCTGCGCGGCCAGTGGGGCTTCGACGGGTACAACGTCTCCGACTGGATGGCCGCCCGCTCCACCACCGGCGACATCCTCGGCGGCCTCGACGTCGCCATGCCCGGACCGCAGACCGTCTACGGGCCCGCCCTCGCCGAGGCCGTCCGCGCCGGCGAGGTCCCCGAGTCCGCCGTGGACGAGGCCGTGCGCAACGTCCTGCGCCTCGCCGCCCGGGTCGGGATCCTGGAGGGCGCCCCCGCCGCCGTCGCCGAACCCCCGGCCCCGGTCGACGGCCAGGCGCTGGCCCGGGAGATCGCTGCCCGCGGGTTCGTCCTCGTCCGCAACGAAGCCGTCTCCGGCGAGCGGCCCGCCCTGCCGCTGGACGCCGCACCCGGCCGCGCCCTCGCCCTGCTCGGCGCCGCCGCCCGCGACGCCCGCGTCCTCGGCGGCGGGTCGGCCACCGTCTTCCCCGAGCGGATCGTCTCCCCGCTCGACGGCCTGACCGCCGCCCTGCCCGCCGGATCGCTGACCTTCGCCGTCGGCGCCGACCCCAGCGAGGAACTCACCCCCGCCGACAAGGGCTTCGCGCTCCGCGCGATCTGCCGCGACGCCTCCGGCGCCGTCCTCGGCGAGGGCAGCCTGCCGACCGGCCAGGTCCAGTGGATCGGCGACGACCTGCCCGCCGGCGCCTCGTACGCGACCATGGCGAGCATCGAGGTCACCGGTACGTTCGTGCCGCGCGAGAGCGGCGAGCACGCCTTCGGCACCCGGGGGCTCGGCGCGTTCACCCTCGCCGTCGGCGGCGAGACCCTCTGGCGCGGCGTCCAGCCGATGGGCGACGAGGCCGACCCCTTCGAGGCCTTCTTCGGGGCCCCCAGCGAACGCGGACGCGTCGCCCTCACCGCGGGCGAGCCCGTCGAGGTCTCGCTGACCTACCAGGTCCCCGACACCAGCACCCTGCCGATGCGGGCGATCATGTTCTCGCTGCTCCACCTCGGCCCGCGCCGCGACGCCGACGAGCTGATCGCCGAGGCCGTGGCCGTCGCCCGCGCCGCCGACACCGCCGTCGTGGTCGTCGCCACCACCGAGCGCGTGGAGTCCGAGGGCTTCGACCGGCGCGACCTCGCCCTGCCGGGCCGCCAGGACGACCTGGTGCGCGCCGTCGCCGCGGTCAACCCGAACACCGTCGTCGTCGTCAACGCCGGCTCGCCCGTCGAGCTGCCGTGGCGGGACGAGGTGGCCGCCGTACTGCTGACCTGGTTCCCCGGACAGGAGGGCGGTGCCGCGCTGGCCGACGTACTCCTCGGAAACGCGGAGCCGGGCGGGCGGCTGCCCACCACCTGGCCCGCGCGGTTCGCCGACGCGCCCGTCACCGAGGTCGTCCCGGACGGCGGCCGCCTGGAGTACCGCGAGGGGCTCCTCATCGGCTACCGGGCGTACGAGGCGCACGGGGTCACCCCCGCCTTCCCGTTCGGGCACGGCCTCGGCTACACCGACTGGGCGTACGAGTCCCTGGAGGTCACCGGCACCACCGCCAGGGTCCGCGTCACCAACACCGGCACCCGGCCCGGCCGCGAGGTCGTCCAGCTCTACGTCGCCCCCGTCGACACGGCGTCCGGCCGCGCGCGGAGCACGGCCGTGGAGCGCCCGGCGAGCTGGCTGGCCGCCTTCGCCGGCGTCGAGGCGGGCCCCGGCGAGAGCGTCGAGGCCGAGATCGCGCTGCCCGCGCGGGCCTTCGAGATCTGGGACGAGCCGGCCGGCCGCTGGCAGCGCATCGGCGGCGCCTACGAGGTCCGTGCGAGCCACGCCCACGGCGACACGCGGCTCACGGCGACCCTGGAGATCCAGCAGGTCCCGTAGATCCGGACTGGCCGGAAACCATCCATGAACCGGACCGGGGGGGGGGCCAGGCGACCCCCCCCCCGGCCCCACCCCCCGGGGGGGAGCGGCGGGGGGGGCCCCCGCGCCAGGGGGGGGGGCCGCGCGGGGGGGCGGGGCGGGGCCGGGGT